>NZ_JBFYGN010000030.1:0-50196 GCF_041079535.1 Comamonas guangdongensis
CGAAGAGTTTTGTTCCGAAGAACTGGCTGCTCGCCACCAAACGCCCACGCTTATCGGCTGTATTTTTTTAAGGATCCTGATTCAAACCCGGTCAATACCAGCCTTGAATCTCGTTGCCTGCTGCGATCAGCGAAGCCTTGTATTTTAGCACAGTTTTCAGCAGCAAGAGGTAAATTTTTCTCAGTTACCTAGCGAAATTTGCGTTTCGCTCAGTGCAGCCTTGCATTGTACACAGAATTTCGAGCCTCCCGCAACTCGCACCCGGATCGGCCGCAAAAGAAGCCAAGCAGGCTGAACGCCTGCTTGGCTTCTTTGCATTCAGCAGGATTGGGCCGCCTGCTCCAGCGCATCCACAAACAGCGCTGCCACATCGCAGCCCGTCTGATCAAAGATCTCCTGGAAGCAGGTGGGGCTGGTGACATTGATCTCGGTCACGTTATGGCCGATGACATCCAGCCCGATCAGCAGCAGACCTCGCTGCACCAGGCGTGAGCCGATGAACTCCGCGATCGCCTTATCTTGATCGGCCAGCGGCTGAGCCACCCCTTTGCCGCCCGCCGCCAGATTGCCGCGCACCTCATTGCCCTGCGGGATGCGGGCCAGGCAGAAGGGCACGGGCTTGCCGCCGATGATGAGCACACGCTTGTCACCATGCACGATGTCGGGCAGGAACTTCTGCACCATGACGCTGGTGGCTCCGTCCCGGTTCAGCGTCTCGATGATGCTGCCCAGGTTGCGGCCGTCTTCACCGACACGGAAGATGCCCATGCCACCCATGCCGTCCAAAGGCTTGAGGATGATGTCCTGGTGCTGGGCATGGAAAGCTCGTATGTCCTGCGCATTGCGCGTCACCAGCGTGGGCGAGACGAATTGCGCAAACTCCATGATGGCGAGCTTTTCGGGATGCTCGCGCAGGGCGCTGGGCTTGTTGAAGACCTTGGCACCTTCACGCTCGGCCTGACTGAGCATATGGGTCGCATAGAAGAACTCCGCATCGAACGGAGGATCCTTGCGCATGACGATGGCGCCGAAGTCCGCCAGCTCCACGGGCTTGCTGTCCGTCTCTTCGAACCAGCCGTCCTTGTTGCCCGTCAGAGAGATGAAGCGCACCTGTGCCTTGACCTTGCCGCCGCTTTGCCACGAGATGTCCCTGGGTTCGCAGGCCACGATCTGGTGACCGCGGCGCTGGGCCTCGCGCATCATGGCAAAGGTGGAGTCTTTGTAAATGACAAAGGATTCCAGAGGGTCCGCGACAAACAGTATTTGCATGGTGATGAACTCTATCGGTTGGTACCGGCATCATGCCCAGGCGGGCATAACACCACAAAGTGGCGGTGATGTTCAGGCGCCCCTGGCGCGAAAACCCTGGATCAACAAGGCCAGACTCCCCGCCACCACGCCCCAGAAGGCCGAACCCACGCCGGCAATGACGACCCCGCTGAGAGTCACAAGGAAGGTGACGAGCGCCGCCTCGCGGTGCTTTTCTTCCTTGAAGGCGGTGGCCATACCGCCGCAAATGGAACCCAGCAAGGCCAGGCCCGCGATACAGGCCACCAGTTCCTTGGGGAAGGCGGTCAGCAGTCCGGTGACCACGGCGCCGAAGACGCCTATCAGAATGTATAGCAGCCCACACACGGCAGCTGCCGTGTAGCGCTTGTTTTTATCTTCGTGCGCCTCGGGACCCATACAGATCGCGGCCGTGATGGCGCTGAGGTTGAGCGCATAGCCGCCGAATGGCGCCAGCAGCAAGGTGGCGCCCCCCGTCATGCTGATGACGCGCGAGACGGGGATGGGGTAGCCCGTGGCCCGGATGACGGCCACACCGGGCAGATTCTGCGAAGCCATGGTCACCACGAACAGAGGCAGGGCCAGGCTGATCAAGGCCTGCAGCGAAAACCGGGGCGCCGTGTAGACCGGCACAGCCAGCCCCCCATGCACGGCCGACCATTGCATCTGCCCATGCAGCGCAGCCCAGGCCGTACCCGCGAACAAGGTAAGAATGACCGCATAGCGCGCCGCCAGGCGCCGGGACAGAAGATAGGCCAGCAGCATGACCAGCACCAGAGACAGGTCGGACTCGGCCGCCGCAAATGCCTGCATGCCGAACTTGGCCAGCACGCCGGCAAGCAGGGCCGAGGCGATCTCCACGGGGATGCGATTCATGATGCGCTCGAACCAGCCCGTGGCGCCCGCCAGAACAATGAGCACGGCGCTGACGATGAAGGCGCCGACGGCCTCCGCCATGGAGAAACCGCCCGCCAGCCCCGCCGTGGCCAGCACGGCCGCGCCCGGCGTGGACCAGGCCACCATGACCGGCATGCGCAGAATCAGCGAAGGCAGCAGCGAGCACAAGCCCATGCCCAGGCCCAGCGCCCAGATCCACGAGGTGAGCTGCTCCGGCGTGGCCTGAAAAGCCTGCGCCGCCTGGAACACCAGGGCCACCGAGCTGGTAAAGCCCACCAGAACCGCCACAAAACCGGCGGCAAGGGCCGCAGGACTCAAGTCTTTGAAGAAGCGCATCCGCCTATTCTGGCATCAGGCCCGACAGAAATTCAGCCGCCCGCGTGACCGTGCATCGCGAAGCCGGCCATCGCTCCCAGAGCGCTAGCTGCCCGCACCTGCAGAGCCGGCGCTGAAGCGCGATCTCGCTTGAGGCTTTTACAGCTCGAGCTTGGAGCCCAACTCCACCACCGAGTTGCTGGGCAGATGCAGAAAGTCCGAAACGCGGCTGGCGTTCTTGTGCATCTGGGCAAACAGCTTCTCGCGCCAGTGCGCCATGGAGTTGTTCATGCGCGGAATGATCACGTCGCGCGACAGAAAGTAGCTGGTGGACATGGAATCGAAGCTGCAGCCCTGGGTACGCAGCTGGGCCAGGGCCGCCGGCACGTCCGGCTCGTTCTTGAAGCCGTAGTTGATGATGACCTCCCAGCAGTCGCCGCCCAGGGACTCGGCCTCCACGCGCTTGTCCAGGCCCACCCAGGGCACCTCATGGTTGCGCACCGTCACAAAGATATTGCGCTCATGCAGCACCTTGTTGTGCTTGAGGTTGTGCAGCAGCGCATGCGGCACGGTGCCCGGCTCACCCGAGAGGAACACCGCCGTTCCCGGTACGCGGGTGGGCGGATGACGCCAGGTGGACTCCAGGAAATCCTTGAGATTGAGCGCGTCGGCCTGCAGCTTCTGGTGCAGCAGCTCGCGCCCGCGGCGCCAGGTCATCATCAGCGTGAAGATCGTGCCGCCAATCAGCAGCGGGAACCAGCCCCCCTCGAACAGCTTGAGCAGATTGGAGCTGAAGAACGCAAAGTCCACCAAGAAGAAAAAGCCCGTGGTCAGCAGGCACAGGGGCAGCGGGTAGTTCCAGCGGTAGCGGATCACGAAGAAGGTCAGCATGGTGGTGATCAGCATGTCCAGCGTCACCGCGATGCCGTAGGCGGCTGCCAGGTTGCCGCTGTTCCTGAACAGCAGCACGGCCAGCGCAATCGCCACGAACAGGCCCCAGTTGACCAGAGGCATATAGATCTGCCCCGTTTCCTTCACGCTGGTGTGGCGCACCTCGAAGCGCGGGAAGTAACCCAGCTGGATGACCTGGCGCGTCACGCTGAAGGCGCCGGTAATCAGGGCCTGCGACGCAATCACCGTGGCCATGGTGGCCATGGCGACGAGCGGCAGCAGGGCCCAGGAGGGAGCCATCATGAAGAACGGATTCTTGACGGCATCCGGATTGGACAGCAGCAGCGCCCCCTGACCGAAGTAATTCAGGGTCAGTGCCGGCATGGCGATGCTGAACCAGGCCAGGCGGATCGGTTTCTTACCGAAGTGACCCAGGTCGGCATAGAGCGCCTCGGCGCCCGTCACGCAGAGCACGACCGAGCCCAGGATGATGAAGCTGGTGCCCGGGTTGTTCCAGATGAAGCCAACCGCATGGTGCGGGCTCAGCGCGGCCAGGATCTCGGGGTGGCCCAGGATCTGGTGCACGCCCAGCAGGGCGATGCAGACGAACCAGGTGGCCGTGATGGGGCCGAAGAACTTGCCTATGCCCGCCGTGCCGCGCTTTTGCACGAAGAACAGCAGAAACAGGATGACCAGGGTCAGCGGGATCACGGCCTTGGTGAAGTGCGGCGAGATCACTTCCAGGCCTTCGACCGCCGAGAGCACCGAGATTGCCGGGGTGATCACGCCATCGCCGTAGAACAGCGAGGTGCCGAACATGCCTACCAGAAACAGCGTGCTGGACAGGCGCGGCTTGTCCTTGACCGTCTGCGAGGCCAGGGCCAGCATGGCCACCAGGCCGCCTTCGCCATTGTTGTCGGCGCGCAGCACCAGGACCACGTACTTGAGGGAGACGATGACCGTCAGCGTCCAGAACAGCACCGACAGCACACCATAGACATTGGCCGGAGTGAACGGCACATAACCCGAGCTAAAGACCTCCTTGACCGAGTACAGAACGCTGGTGCCTATATCTCCATACACAACACCGATAGCGCCCAGAGTCAGGGCGAACAAAGAGGATCTCGAATTTTGCACGGCTCAGAAAGCGACTCGTAAGGCAGTCACCAAGTCATCGGGAATCCGGCATTGTGCTCTGGCCGGACTATCCGTTGCTTCAGTCGTAGATTTCGGCGTCGGGATTGGTGGCCTCCAGCTCATAGCTGGCGGCCAGCATGGCCAAGCGAGCAATCACTCCATACATATAGAAACGATTGGGTGCACTGGCTCCCGGGCGGGCTCCGGCCTGGGGCAGCTGATTGCTTTGCTGGAAGGCCAACGGCACATAACCTGCGCCCGGGGCGTTCAGATTCTCGTCCTCGCCGCGGTCGGGATGCATGCGATAGAAGCCTCCCACCACATAGCGGTCCATCATGTAGACCACGGGCTCCGCCACGGCATTGTGCATGCGCTCATAGGTCAGCACGCCCTCCTGCACGATGACGTCATGCACGGTCTGGCCGTCCTTGATCACGCCCATCTTGTTGCGGCTCTTGCGCGGCAGCGCGGCCAGTTCCTTGGCGTCGCGCACGGTCATCACGCCCATGCCATAGGTGCCGTTGTCGGCCTTGACCACGGCAAACGGCTTTTCCTTGATGCCGTATTCCTTGTACTTGCGCCGCACCTTGGAGAGGATGACGTCCACCTGTTCGGCCAGCGCATCCATGCCCACGCCGTCGGCGAAGTCTATGTTCTCCACATGGCCGAACAAGGGGTTGATCAGCCAGGGGTCTATGCCCAGCAGCTTGCCGAAGCGCTTGCCGACCTCCTCGTAGCTCTGGAAATGGCGGCTCTTGCGACGCACATTCCAACCCGCGTGCAGCGGCGGCAGCAGATATTGCTCGTACAGCTCCTCGATGATGCCGGGCACGCCCGTCGAGAGGTCGTTGTTGAGCAGGATCGTGCAGGGATCGAAGTCCTTGAGGCCCAGGCGGCGCTTGGAACGGATCACGGGCTCCAGCTTGATCTCGTCTCCCAGCGGCAGCGTGATGGACAGCGTCTTCTTGATCTCGGGGCTGATGGAGCCGATGCGCACATTGAGGCCGGCCATGGTGAAGATGCGCTTGAGCTGCAACACGCTGGCCAGATAGTGGGTGTTGCGCGTGTGATTCTCGGGAATGATGAGCAGGTTGCGCGCCTCGGGACATATCTTTTCGATAGCAGCCATCGCAGCCTGCACGGCCAGCGGCAGCATTTCATCGGTGAGATTGTTCCAGCCACCCGGAAAAAGGTTGGTGTCCACCGGTGCCAGCTTGAAACCCGCATTACGAATGTCCACCGAGCAATAGAACGGCGGCGTGTGCTCCATCCATTCCAGGCGGAACCAACGCTCGATCGCAGGCATGGAGTCGAGAATGCGCTGCTCGAGTTCGTTAATGGGGCCGGTCAAAGCCGTGACGAGATGTGGAACCATAAATACCCTCAGGAGACGGTGGTGGGGGGCAATTGTAGAGACTGGCGCATGGAACAGGTGTTTTCCCTAGGTTCGGCCTCAGCGGCGCCAGAACGCTGGTGACAGCAAGGCCATGAAACTCAGTATTTCCAGCCGCCCGAGCAGCATGGCCAGAGTACACACCCACATCTGGAAATCCGTCAACACCGTGTAGTTAGATGCGGGACCGATGGCGCCCAGCCCCGGCCCCGTGCAGTGCACGCTGGCCAGCACCGCGGAGAACGCCGTCACCGGGTCCAGATCGGTGAGCAGCAGCACCATGCTCAGAATGATGACCGTGGCGCCATAGACCAGCATATAGGCCAGCACCGAAAAAATCATCGGGTTATCGACCACGGCGTCGCCCAGGCGCACGGGCTGCACGGCACGCGGATGCACGAGACGCGTCATCTCGCGCCTGGCCTGCTTGACCAGAATCAGCATGCGCACCATCTTGATGCCGCCGCCCGTGGAGCCTGCACTCGTGGCCACGCCCGACAGCAGCAGCAGCAGCACGGGGATGAACACCGGCCAGGCCAGATAGTCGGTGGTGGAAAAACCCGTGGTGGTGGCCACGGACACGGTATGGAACATGCCGTAGCGCAGCGCATCCAGCGGCCCATACACCCCCTTGATCCAGAGCAGCGCCGCCGCCAGCAGGCCCGAGCCGACCAGCACGCCAATGGTGGCGCGCATCTCGGGGTCGCGCATGAAGCTGTCGATCCGCCCCTTGCGCATGGCCACGAAGTACAGCGCGAAGTTGCAGCTGGCCAGCAGCATGAACACCAGCGCAATGCCCTCCAGCAGCGCCGAGTCGAAATAGGCAAAACTCGCATCGTGCGAGGACAGGCCGCCCAGGCTCACGGTGGCGAACATATGCATCAGGGCGTCCAGCGGCGTCATGCCGCCCGCCCAGAAGGCCAGCGCGCAGCCCAGCGAAAACAGCGCATAGACGCCCCACAGCCCCTTGGCCGTCTCGGTGATGCGCGGGGTCAGCCGGGTGTCCTTGACCGGGCCGGCCGCCTCGGCGCGGAACAGCTGCGCCCCCCCCACGCCCAGCAGCGGCAGGATGGCCACGGCCAGAATCAGAATCCCCATGCCGCCTATCCACTGCAGAAAAGTGCGCCAGACGTTGATGGACACGGGCAGCTTGTCTAGGCCGCTGAGCACGGTGGCCCCCGTGGTGGTCAGGCCCGAGACCGCTTCGAAGTAGGCATGGGTGAAGCTGATCTGTATGCCCACACGGTTGAGCCCCATCATCAGCGGCAGCATGGCGCACAGCGGCAGCACCGCCCACACCAGAGTCACCAGAATCACGCCATGGCGCGGCTGCAAATCTTTTTTGTGGCGGTGCAGCCCCGCCCAGAGCAGCAGGCCCACGGCGACGGTCGCGCCTATCGCCCAGGGATAGATGCGCCAGATGCCATCGTCCGCGAACCAGGAAACGCCGAACGGCAGCAGCATGGCGGCCGCGAACATGATCATCAGCATGCCCAGCACGCGCAGCACGGGAAGCAGGTCTTTCATGGCCGCCGTTCAGAAGAAGGTGGCGCTGACGCGGAACAGGTTTTCCACGTTGCGCACCAGGCGCTTGTTGGGCAGGAACAGCACAACATGGTCCCCCGACTCGATCAGCGTGTTGCTGCGCGGAATGATGACCTCGGTCTGGGCCTCGGCGGAGATTTCGTCGGCGCTCTTGCCTTCGGGAATGCCGCGCACGATGAGGCCGATGTGCACATCCTCGGGCAGGCTCAGATCGGCCACCTTGCGCCCCACCACGCGCGAGCTCTTGCGGTCGCCGCGCGCCACGATCTCCAGCGCCTCCGCCACCCCGCGCCGCAGGCTGTGCACGGCCTGCACATCGCCGCGACGCACATAGGCCAGCAGCTCGCCCAGCATGGCCTGGGCCGGCGAGAGCGCAATATCGATCTGCGTGCCGTGCATCAGGTCCGCATAGGCGCGGCGGTTGATGAGCGAGAGCACGCGGCGCGCGCCCATGCGCTTGGCCAGCAGGCTGGACATGATGTTGTCCTCGTCATCGTCGGTCAGCGCCAGGAACAGGTCGACCTCCTCTATGCCCTCGTCCGCCTGCACCTCCTCGTCGGTGGCATCGCCCTCGAGCACCAGCACCTCGGCCGGCAGCACCGAGGACAGGCTCAGGCATTGCTGCTCGCTGTGCTCGATGATCTTGATGTGGAAACGCCCCGGCGTCTGCGCCAGCTTCATGGCCAGGCGCAGGCTGACCTGGCCGCCGCCCGCGATCATGATGCGGTAGACGGGGCGCGAGGGCCGGCCTTCGGGACGGTTGATGGAGCGCAGCGCATCGGGCAGATGCTCCTTGGCCGCGAGGATGAAGACCTCATCGGCAGGCTCGATGCGGGTCGCGCCGTCGCAGCGCACAAAGCGGTCGGGCTCGTCCAGAAAGCGCCGGTAGATGGCCACGATGCGCATGGCCAGCTCGGGATAGCGCTCGCGGATCTCGCCGATCTGCAGGCCCACGGCCGACGCACCGGCGCGCGCGCGCACCGAGGCCAGGGCTGCACGGCCGCCCGCAAAGGCCCGCACCTGCATGGCCTCGGGATACTCGATGAGCTTGCCTATGTAGTTGGTGACCGACTCCTCGGGGCAGATGATGCGGTCCACCGCAAACCCGTCCTTGTCCAGCAAGGCCTCGTTCGAGGCGAAGCCCGAAGAGCGCACGCGGGCGATGCGCGTGGGAATCTCGAACAGGGTCTGGGCCAGCTTGCAGCAGACGAGATTGGTCTCGTCCATGGAGGCGCAGGCGATCAGCAGATCCGTGTCCTTGGCGCCGGCTTCGGCCAGCACCTGCGGGTCGATGCCGTTGCCGACCACGCCGCGCAGATCGAAGCGGCTTTCCAGCTCGCGCAGCGCACGCGCATCGGTGTCGATGACGGTGATGCCGTTTTGCTCGGACACCAGGCTCTCGGCCACACTCTGGCCTACGCGCCCGGCACCCAGAATAATGATTTTCATGGTGTTGTAGAGAGGGATCCAAGCAGCGGCGGGAATTCAGTCCCGAGGTCGGCCGCTGGCGGCCGGCCTCGGCTGGCGAGCTTCAGGAGCGGACTTCGCCTTCGCCCAGCACCACATATTTGAGCGAGGTCAGACCCTCTATGCCCACGGGACCGCGCGCATGGAATTTGTCGGTGCTGATGCCGATCTCCGCACCCAGGCCGTATTCGAAGCCATCGGCAAAGCGCGTGCTGGCGTTGACCATGACGCTGGCCGAATCCACCTCGCGCAGGAACTGCTGGGCATGCATATGGTCGCGCGTCAGGATGGCGTCGGTGTGGTGGCTAGAGTACTGGTTGATATGGGCGATGGCTTCATGAACGCCGTCCACCAGCTTGATGCTGATGATGGGCGCCAGGTATTCCTCGCTCCAGTCCTGCTCGGTCGCGGCCGCCAGCTTGGCGTCCGGCACGCTTTGCAGAATGGCCAGGGCCTCTGGATCGCAGCGCATCTCCACGCCCTTGGCCGCATAGACGGCGCCGATCAGCGGCAGGAACTCGGCCGCCACGGCGCGCGCCACCAGCAGGCCTTCGCTGGCATTGCAGGGGCTGTACTTATTGGTCTTGGCGTTGTCGGCCACTTTCACGGCCATGGCGATATCGCAGGGATCGTCGACATAGGTGTGGCAGTTGCCGTCCAGATGCTTGATCACCGGCACCTTGGCCTCGCGGCTGATGCGCTCGATCAGGCCCTTGCCGCCGCGCGGAATGATGACGTCCACATAGCCGGGCATGGCGATCAGCTGGCCCACGGCGTCACGGTCCGTGGTCGCCACCAGCTGCACCCCCTGCTCGGGCAGGCCGGCCTCGGCCAGCGCCTGGGCCACCAGCCTGGCCAGCGCCTTGTTGGAATCTATGGCCTCGGAGCCGCCGCGCAGAATGCAGGCGTTGCCGCTCTTGATGGACAGGCTGGCCGCCTCTATGGTCACGTTGGGCCGGCTCTCGTAGATCATGCCGAACACGCCGATGGGCACGCGCATCTGGCCCACGCGGATGCCGCTGGGCATTTGCTTCATACCGATGATCTCGCCGATCACATCGGCCATGGCGGCCAGCTGCTCACAGCCCTGGGCACAGGTCTCGAGCACCTTGGGCGTCAGGCGCAGGCGGTCCACCATGGGTTCGGACAGGCCATTCGCCACGGCCCGCTCCAGATCCCTGGCGTTATCGATCTGCAGCGGCTCCACGTTTTCGCGCAGCAGGCGGGCCAGCGCCTTGAGTGCTTTGTTCTTGGTAGCTGCAGACGCACGGGCCATCAGCGCAGAGGCGGCTTTTGCCTGTGCGCCGAGCTGGTGCATGTATTCGACGGTATTGAGCGCGTTCATGCCTCAATTTTCGCCCAGATGGGAAGGCTTGCGCCGATAAACCCCTAACTGTCGCACTTTGGCGCTGCTTCTACACTGCCGGGCATGACGCAAACCACCGCCAACACCCTGCAAGCCGCCCGCCAGCTGCAACAGCTGCGCTCGGGTTTTGAACAACTGGCGCAACAGCAAAGCAGCGCCGCTGCGCTGGGTCTAGAGGCCCGCGCGGCCACCGAGCTGCTGCAGACCCTGCCGCCGCGCTATGCCGAGGTGCTGCTCAGTCTGCTGGACCGCCTGGAGTCCAGCGCACTGTTCACCGAGGAAAGCTGCTCCTTCAGCCAGAAGGACCTCATAGACAATCTGCGGCTCTGGGCTGACAAGGCCCGGTCCCAGCTTGAGAAAAGCTGAAAATCTCCGAGAAAACAATCGCTTGGCGCGCAGCCAATCGCAAACAATGGTTGCGTGCATGAAGCTGTTTGTCCACATGTAAAAAGCCGCAACACTGCTGGTCTTGCGCGCGGCGCCTCGCTACCTTGGATATCTCTTTACTTGCTTGGAGATTGCCATGGGATTGCTCAATGAGATCGTGGGTGCGGTGGTAGCCGAAGAGGCGCTGGACAAGCTCGACCCCGAGGCCGGCCTGCTCAAGAAAGGCTTGGCCGTGGTTGCCGGCTTCGAAGGCGAAAAAATCATCGAGGAAAAGATCAGCGAACACAAGGAACAGGAACAGCCGCCGGCCGACGACGCCCAGCAGTAAACCGGCCCTCTGCTCCGCCGCGCCAGCCACTCAGCCCCGGCCGGCCTGCACCAGTTGCATGGCCAGCTGGCGCAAGGCCTGCCAGCTGTCGCGCGGCCAGCCCGTGCCGGGCAGGCCTTTGACAATTCCGTCCACCACATGGGCCGCCTGCAGCAGCTCGGCCGCCCTGGCATCGCTCACGCGCGGCAGCAGGCGCTCCATCAGCCTCTCCTTGGGGCCCCAGATACGGTTCTCGCGCAGCGCCATGGGCAGAGGCTTGCCCGCAGCCATCGCATCCTTGACGCGCTTGATATTGCGGATGTCCTCGGCCAGCGCCCAGTGCACCAGCACCTCGGCCTCGCCTTCGGCCTGCAGGCCGTCGAGCATGCGCATGCTGCGCGCCACCTGACCCGAGAGCACGGCCTCGGAGAGCTTGAACACGTCGTAGCGCGCCACATTGAGCACGGCCTGTTCCACCTGCCCGAAGCTCAGCTCGCCCTCGGGGTGCAGCAGGGCCAGCTTCTGAATCTCCTGATGCGCGGCCAGCAGATTGCCTTCCACGCGGTCGGCGAAGAACTGCAGCGTGCGCTGCCCCTCCTCTCCCGCGGCCACGCGCTGGTTCTGCAGCGCCAGTCGCTGGGCAATCCAGTGCGGCAGAGCGGCACGCTCCACGGGCTCGATCTGGATGGAGACCCCGTTGCCGTCCAGCGCCGAGAACCAGGCACCCGTGCGGGTGGCCTTGTCCAGCCGCGGCAGCGCGATCAGGGTCAGCGTGCTGTCATTGCCCTGGGCATCCTGCGCGATCTGCTGCAGTGCGGCACTGCCGTCCTTACCGGGCTTGCCCGAGGGAATCCGGATTTCCAGGATCTGCTTGTCCGCGAACAGCGACAGCGAACCGCCAGCGGCCAGCACATTGCTCCAGTCGAAATGCGCCCCCATCACGGTGTAGCTGCTGCGCTCGGTATAGCCCGCGGCGCGCGCGGCGGCGCGAATCGCGTCCGCGGCCTCCTGCAGCTGCAGCGGCTCGTCGCCATGCAGCACATAGAGGGAGCGCAAGCCCTTGGCCAGATGGGAGGAAAGCTGGTTCAGCGCAAGCTGCATGGATTTTTCGAATCAAACAAGCTGCCAGCGCCCAATGAATAAGCGCCAGAAGCTATCAATTTAGGAGATTTGCAGACTCTTGACGGCCGCCAGACGACGGATGATCTGCTGCACGATGTCGTTGCGCATGTCCTTGTTCAGCATCTCTTCTTCTCCGGCCTTGGACAGGGCATTGGTCTCGTTATAGGTGACGTTGCGAATCTGGCGGATCTCCGTAGAGGGGATCAGCTCGTCGCCGCCCGGCGTGCGCAGCGAGAACCTGACGATCAGGCGCAGCTCGATTTCGCGCACCTGGCCCGCCACATTGGAGCCCACGATGACGCGCTGCTGCAGCTCGCTGATGATCTGGCAGATCACCTCAGCCGTATCCGGCGAGGCCGGGTCCTTGACCACGCTCAGCTTGTCGCTGGACGACTCCAGATTGCGCCGCAGCAAGGTGCCTACCGGTGCACCCCGCCCCGCCTGGATGTAAATCGAGCGAAACACAAAGTTCGGCACGCCGCGCAAACGGAATCCGCAGGCCCCCAACAGGGGCGACAAGGCCAGGGCGGCCAGCAGCGTACGTTTTTGCATGAACAAATCCCGCATTCAATAGGCCCGGGCCGGCGTGCATGCCGGCCCGGGCGTTGCTCATCAGACCACCACGTTCACCAGACGGCCAGGCACCACAATGATCTTCTTGGGTGTCTTGCCTTCGGCAAACTTCTGGAACTCTTCGTTGGCCAGGGCCGCGGCCTCGATCGCCGCCTTGTCGGCCGTGGCGGACACCAGGATCGCGCCGCGCAGCTTGCCGTTGACCTGCAGCACCAGCGAGATTTCGTCCTGCACCAGCGCCTTGGGATCGACCTGGGGCCAGGCCGCATCGAGCAGATCGCCCATCAAGCCGGCATAGCCCAGATCGCTCCACAGCACATGGGCCAGGTGGGGCGTGGCCGGATACAGCACGCGCAGCAGAATGCCGAAGCCTTCGATCAGCGCCACCTTGGCACCGGCGTCATCCAGGGCCTTGAAGTCTTCCAGCGCGTTGATCATCTTCATCGCGCCCGAGACCACGGTGTTGTACTGCATGCGCGAGTAGTCGTAATCCACCTGCTTGAGCACGGTGTGTAGCTCCAGGCGCAGGGCCTTGGCGGCCTTGCCGAACTCCACATCGTCCAGCGACTTGGCGCCGGCCACACCGGTCACGGCGGAGACCATGTCCATCTGCGACAGCTTGAGGCCGAAGTTGTAGACGCGACGCAGGAAGCGGTAGCTGCCCTCGACGGCCGCGTCGTTCCACTCCAGCGTCAGCTCGGGCGGTGCGGTGAACATGGTGTACAGGCGCGCCGTGTCGGCGCCGTACTTCTCGATCAGATCCTGCGGGTCCACGCCATTGTTCTTGGACTTGGACATGGTGCCCACGCCCTCATAGTCGATGGCCGTGCCCACAGGCAGCAGGCCGTCGGCGCTGTCCACTTCCACCTTGAGCTTGGCGGCTATGATCTTGCCGTCATCGCCCATCACATGCTCCACATCCTTGGGCCAGAAGTATTCCTTGGCGCCCTTGGCCGTACGGCGGCTGTAGATGTGGTTGAGCACCATGCCCTGGGTCAGCAGCTTGGTGAAGGGCTCGTCGATCTTGAGCAGACCCAGATCGCGCATGACCTTGGTCCAGAAGCGCGCGTACAGCAGGTGCAGGATGGCGTGTTCCACACCGCCGATGTACTGGTCCATGGGCATCCAGTAATCGGCGCCGCCGGCCACCATCTGCTCGCCGTTCTTGGCGTCGCAATAGCGCATGAAATACCAGGACGAATCCACGAAGGTGTCCATGGTGTCGGTCTCGCGGCGCGCGCTCTTGCCGCAGCAGGGGCAGACCACGCCGGCGTGGAAGGCTTCGCTCTTGACCAGCGGGTTGCCCGAGCCATCGGGCACCAGATCCTGGGGCAGGACCACGGGCAGATCCTTCTCGGGCACGGGCTGCGGACCGCAGTCTTCGCAGTGGATGATGGGAATCGGCGTGCCCCAGTAGCGCTGGCGGCTGATGCCCCAGTCGCGCAGGCGCCAGGTGGTCTTGAGCTCGCCCAGGCCCTTGCCGGCCAGCAGCTGGGCCACGGCGGCCACGGCCTCCTTGTGGTCCAGGCCGTCGAACTCGCCGGAATTGATCAGTACGCCGCGCTCCTTGTCGCCGTACCAGTCTTGCCACTGCTTGTCGTCGTAGCCGCCCTGGCCTTCGACGGCCACGACCTGCTTGATGGGCAGGCCGTACTTGTTGGCAAACGCGAAGTCGCGCTCGTCGTGGGCGGGCACGCCCATCACGGCGCCGTCGCCATAGCTCATCAGCACATAGTTGCCGATCCAGACCTCGACCTGGACCCCGGTGACGGGGTGGGTGACGAACAGGCCCGTGGGCTTGCCTTCCTTTTCCTTGAGCGCGAGTTCGGCCTCGGTCGTGCCGCCCTTTTTGCACTCCTCGATGAAAGCCGCCAGCTCGGGCCTGGAAGCCGCGGCGTGCAGCGCCAGCGGGTGCTCGGGAGCGACCGCGCAGAAGGTCACGCCCATGATGGTGTCGGCACGCGTGGTGAAGACATACATCTTGCCGTCGCCGATCAGCTTGCCGTCAGCGCCCTGGATGTCGTGGGTGAACGCAAAGCGCACGCCGGCGCTCTTGCCGATCCAGTTCTCCTGCATCAGGCGCACCTTGTCGGGCCAGCCGTTGAGCGTGGCCTTGTCGTTGCCCATCTGCACATGGTCGAGCAGCTCCTGCGCATAGCCGGTGATGGCCAGGTAGTAGCCGGGGATCTCGCGCTTTTCCACCAGCGCGCCGGTACGCCAGCCGCGGCCGTCGATGACCTGCTCGTTGGCCAGCACGGTCTGGTCCACCGGGTCCCAGTTCACGACCTGGGTCTTGCGGTAGGCGATGCCCTTCTCCAGCATCTTGAGGAACAGCCACTGGTTCCACTTGTAGTAGTCGGGGTCGCAGGTCGCGACCTCGCGGCTCCAGTCGATGGCCAGCCCCATGGCCTGCATCTGCTTCTTCATGTAAGCGATGTTTTCGTAGGTCCACTTGGCCGGCGGCACCTTGTTCTTGAGCGCGGCGTTCTCGGCCGGCAGGCCGAAAGCGTCCCAGCCCATGGGCATCAGCACGTTATAGCCCTTCATGCGCAGCTGGCGCGTGAGCATGTCGTTGATGGTGTAGTTGCGCACATGGCCCATGTGCAGCTTGCCGCTGGGGTAGGGCAGCATGGAGCAGGCATAGAACTTGGGCTTGGACTGGTCCTCGGTGACGCGGTAGGCGTCCTTGGCTTGCCAATGGTCTTGCGCAGCGCGCTCGACCTCGATGTGGTTGAATTTTTCTTGCATGGTGCAGTGCAGTGGCCGCCCGCCCCCTTGGGACACGGCAAGGTGGTAATCTGAAATCAGCAGGGATTTTAGGCCCCCCGCCCGCTTGCGCCGTTTTCGGCCCGCATGACCGCAAAACGCGCTGCGCCTTCCCGCCGCTTCCCACGCGCCATGCTGGGAAATCCCGGCCTGCGTAAGCTCGGTGCTGAACTTTGGCACGGGCCGCCGGTCCTACTCTTGCTCGCGGCCCTGCCCGCCTCTCGCCATCGCCCGCCATCTGCCGGATCGGCCGGGCTTGCGCACCCCACCCATACCGAACCCGTTTACTGAGGAGCTGTGATTGCTTTCCCGCTGGTCTTTTGTTTCTGAATGGGACCCCGCCATGCAAACGCTGGCCGCCCTGTGTGCCCTGGCCTGCGCGGCCCTGCTCTGCGGCTGGCTGGCCCGCTGGCTGGTGCTGAAGCTGTTTCGCCATATGCGCGAGACGCTCAGGACCGGCTGGGCCCAGGTCCTGATGCACGACCAGGTGCTGCGCCGCCTGGCCAAGGCCGTGCCCTCGCTGATCGTGCAGTTCGGCATTCTTGGCGTGCCGCATCTGCAGCCGCGCTGGAGCACGCTGATCACCAATGCGGCGATAGCCTTCACGGTCTACCACCTCGCGCATGCGCTGTGCGACCTGCTCAACGCCATGAACGAGGCCCACGACCGCGACGAAGAGCGCAAGGCCGCCGTGCAGACCCACTCCATCAAAAGCTATGTGCAGTTGGGCAAGCTGCTGGTCAGCAGCTTTGCGGCCGTGCTCATCGTGGCCACGCTGCTCGATAGATCGCCGCTCTTGCTGCTCTCGGGCCTGGGCGCCATGTCGGCCGTGCTGATGCTGGTGTTCAAGGACACCATTCTGTCCTTTGTGGCCGGGGTGCAGCTGGGCAGCAACGACATGCTGCGCGTGGGCGACTGGATAGAGATGCCCCAGGTCGGCGCCGACGGCTTTGTGGTGGACATTGCGCTGAACACCGTCAAGGTGCAGAACTTCGACAAGACCATCACCACCATCCCCACCTGGAAGCTGATGAGCGAAAGCTTCAAGAACTGGCGCGGCATGTTCGAGGCCGGTGGCCGCCGCATACGCCGCTCCCTGCCCATAGACGCGCACAGCATCCATCTGCTGACCCCGCAGGAACGCTCGTGCCTGTCGGGGATTGCCCTGCTCAGGGACTACTGGAGCGAAATACGGGGCCTGCGCGCCGTGGACGATGCCCAGCCCGGCACCATCACCGCGCACAGCGGCCATCTGATCGCGCCCGATCAGGTCAGCAATCTGGCCGCCTTCAAGGCCTATGCCTATGCCTATCTGCTGGCCCACCCGCGCATCCACCAGGGGCCGGGCATGTTTCTGCTGGCGCGCACGCTGGAGCCCTCGCCCCAGGGCGTGCCGCTTGAGCTGTACTGCTACACCAACACCACCATATGGGTGGAGTACGAGGCCATCCAGGGCGAGATCTTCGACCATCTGATCGCCATGCTGCCGCAGTTCGGCCTCAAGCTCTACCAGCGCTCCTCCGACTACGGCATGCATTACCCCGTGCCCGGCACCGGTGCCGCCAGCGACAGGCCTCAGGACGCCGCCCCCCCGGCACGCAACCATGTAGTAGCCGGCTAACACCTGCTGCGCGGCCTGCCTGCCCACAATGGTCCGCACCATTCACAAGGAGACAAGCATGGCAGGCAAGAAGATTCTGATGATTTGCGGCGACTACTGCGAGGACTATGAAACCATGGTCCCGTTTCAGACCCTGCAGGCCGTGGGCCATACCGTGCATGCGGTCTGCCCCGACAAAAAGGCCGGCGACCAGATCAAGACCGCCATCCACGACTTCGAAGGCGCCCAGACCTATAGCGAAAAGCCCGGCCACAACTTCACGCTCAACGCCACGTTTGCCGAAGTCAGGCCCGAGCAGTACGACGCCCTGGTCATCCCCGGCGGCCGCGGCCCCGAATATCTGCGCGGCTATGAAAGCGTGCGCGCCTCGGTGCGCCACTTCTTCGACACCAACAAGCCCGTGGCCGCGGTCTGCCACGGCGCCCAGCTGCTAGCCGGCGCCGGCGTACTCAAGGGCCGCACCTGTTCGGCCTACCCGGCCTGCCGCGCCGAGGTCGAACTGGCCGGCGGAACCTATGCCGACATTCCCGTGGACCAGGCCCATACCCAGGGCAATCTGGTCAGCGCCCCGGCCTGGCCCGCACACCCGGCCTGGATAGCCCAATTCCTGACACTGCTGGGCACCAGGATCAATCATTGAAACCGTATCAAGCGCTTATTCATCAAGCGCTTGCAGCTATCAATTCAAGAGTCATCCGCTAAACCGGCTTGACTCCAGACACACCGGGCCACACCATGGCCCGGTTTTGTTTTGGAGAGTAGCGCCATGTGCCAGGTCTTTATCAGCGCCGACCCGCAACTCTGGGCCCACCGCTCCCGCTCCATCCGCCTGCATGGAGTGGCCACCAGCATCCGGCTCGAAAACCTGTTCTGGCAGGTGCTCGCGGAGATCGCCACGCGCGACGGCTTCACCGTGCCCCAGCTATGCACCCGCCTGTATGACGAGCTGGTGGCCGAGCGCGGAGCTGTGGACAACTTCAGCTCTTTTTTGCGCGTGTGCTGCACCCGCTATCTGGCGCTGCAGCTGTCTGGCGAGATTCCGCAGGATATGCGGGTTCCGATCCGCTCCCTCAGCCCGCAAGCCGGAGTCAGGGCTGCGCTGCGGCACTGAGCGCCCCGTGCGCCCCGCACCAAGCTGCAGGCGCAGGCATTGCCGCAGCGCCAGATAAACAAAAAGGCCCTCGAAGGCCATTGCAAAATCTGACTCATAAAACTGGCGCGCCCCAAGCCGGGGACAGCGAGCAAGCGCCGCCGCGCAGCGAAGCTGTGGCCCCCCTCCCGTAGAGAGAGGGGGAAGCGGCAAAGCCGGGGGTGGCTTCTAGTTCAACGCCATGCTCAGCTTGCGCCGGTAGCTGTTGACCATGGCCGTGGCTTCGTCCTGCTCGGCGCCGTTCTTGCCCAGCAGCTCGATGCCACCCGCGCTCTTGCCGGGCACGGCGTCCTGCTTCTTGGGCTTGGGCGGGGTCAGCAGCTCCAGCACGCCGACGATGAGCTTGCGTGCGGCCTGTTCGTTCCAGACCTTGTCGCGCATGATGATTTCCAGCAGCTCGTCCATGGCCAGGGTCCACTGGCTGTGGGCCAGCAGCGCGCGCGCACGGCCGAAGCGGGCGTCGAAGTCGCGCCGGTTGGCGGCGATCAGCGCATCGTACTTGGCCACGTCGGCGTTGTCGCCCGTGGTTGCGAATTCCAGCGCCTTGAGCCATTGGTTGAGCGCCTCGAAGCGCTGCGGCTGGGGAATGCGCTTGAGGGGCTCGGCCAGCAGCGCCTGTGCCTCCTCGAAACCGCCGGTCGCGATCAGCAGGCGCACATAGTCGAAGCGCGCATCGTCGTTGTTGGGGTCGGCGGCCAGCGCGTCGGCCAGCTTCTGCAGCGCGGCCTGGGTGTCGCCGGACTCGAGCAGCGCATGGGCCTCGTCGGCGCCGGCCTCGGCGGCCAGCTCGTTTTCGGACGGCAGATGCTTGTCGAGGAACTCGCGCAGCTTGCCCTCGGGCTGGGCGCCCATGAAACCGTCCACGGGGCGGCCGCCCATCATCAGCACGCAGGTGGGAATGGAGCGGATGCCGAACATGCTGGCCAGCTGCTGCTCCTGGTCGGAGTCGATCTTGACCAGCTTGAAGCGGCCTTCGTAGGCGAGTTCCAGCTTTTCCAGCACCGGACCCAGCGTCTTGCAGGGGCCGCACCAGGGCGCCCAGAAGTCCACCAGCACCGGCACCTGCATGGAGGCGGCTACGACTTCGGCTTCAAAATTCTCGATGGTGACGTCAATCATGTGATTCCCAATGCTTTTGCGCAGCCCGCCCGGGCTGCGGCGCTGAATATTCCCCGACCTGGCCGCCCCACAGGGCGGCAGCCGCCGACGCTGCGATTCTCCACGCAAAAGCGCTTCGGCAACGCATAGGCCGGCGCGGGCCGGGTGTTTGCTCTGCAAATGGGAGCATATGGCGCATGTTTCAAGCCCGGAAATTCCTGTTCCAGGCTGAAATCGAGAGCCATCGGGCGCCGGCAGCTCTTTTTTCGGGAGCTTGAAGCCACAGCGCGGCGAGCCCGCTCCGCTATATTGCTCGCCAAGCAAGGAGCAAAGACTTGATTGAAGTTTCACAGCTGGTGTTCGAGTACCCGGGCCACCGCGCTCTCGATGACGTGAGCCTCTGCATAGGCGCCGGCAGCGTGACGGCCCTGGTCGGACCCAACGGCGCGGGCAAGTCCACGCTGATGCGCTGCATCGCCGGGCTGGAGCAGCCGCTGTCCGGCCATATCCGCGTCAAGGGCCTGTCGGTGCAAGCCCAGCC
This sequence comes from Comamonas guangdongensis, assembly GCF_041079535.1. Classification (NCBI taxonomy): domain Bacteria; kingdom Pseudomonadati; phylum Pseudomonadota; class Betaproteobacteria; order Burkholderiales; family Comamonadaceae; genus Comamonas; species Comamonas guangdongensis. The sequence goes on from NZ_JBFYGN010000030.1 coordinate 19,864, forward strand.
GCGCGAGGTGCACCGCCACCTCGGCTATCTGTCCGATTTCTACGGCCTCTATGACCGGCTGACGGTAGCCCGCTGCCTGCAGTACTCGGCCCTGTCCATGGGCGTGGCCGGCGCCCAGCTGGCGGCTCGCGTGCAGCAGGTGGCCGCACAGCTGGGCCTGTCGGAGCTGCTGCAGCGCTATCCGACCGAGCTCTCGCGCGGCCAGCGCCAGCGCGTGGCGATCGCCCAGGCCATAGTCCACCAGCCCAGCGTGCTGCTGCTCGACGAGCCCGCCAGCGGCCTGGACCCCGAGGCGCGCAGCAGCCTCTCGCAGCTGTTTCGCCAGCTCCAGGCCCAGGGCATGACCCTGGTGGTCTCCAGCCATATCCTCAGCGAGCTCGACGAGTACTGCACCCATATCCTCAGCATTCGCCAGGGCCGCATCGAAAGCCATGAGGCCTTGCAGGCCGCCCCGGCACAGGCCTTGCAGGCCGACGCGCAGTTCATGCTGTATGCACTGGAGCTCGCCGCACCGCCGGGCCAGGACTTCGAGGCCCGGCTGCGCCAGGCCCTGCAGGGCGTGACGGTGCAGGACTTTGACGCCACGGGCAACCGCCCCGTCCAGCTATGGCTGCCCGCAGCGGCCGCGGACCGCGCCGCCTGGCTTGCCAGACTCGTACATGCCGGTATTCCCGTGGCCGCGCTGGCCCCTGCACGCGAGCGCCTGCAGGACCGCTATGCCCGCCAGACCCGGGATACCCGCCACCAGGAGCAGCCATGAACACGCGTAACCCCGAATTCCAGCGCCAGCTCTGGCTGAACTGGCGCCCCGCACTGCTGGCCTGGAGCCTGGGCCTGAGCCTGCTGGTGCTGGCACTGCCGCTCGCACTCGCGCCGGCCCAGGAACTGCCGGCGGCACTGAGCATGACGGCCGTCACCGGGCTGTGGGCGGCGGCCGCCGTCTACGGCAGCGTGCTCGCCGGCCGCAGCCTGGCCGAAGAAGCCAGCCAGAACACCTGGGACTGGCAGCGCCTGTCCGCGCTCACGCCCTGGCAGATGGCCTGGGGCAAGCTGCTGGGCGCGGCCCTGCCGGCCTGGCTGTATGCGCTGTGGTTTGCGCTGGCCATGGCGGGCGTGGCCAGCGCCCGCATTCTCGATCGGCTGCCCGTGCTGCACAGCGTGGGCCTGGCCCTACTCTGGGGCCTGGGCCTGCAGGCCTGGGCCATGAACTCCGTGCTCCTGAGCTGGGGCCAGCGGGACAGGCCTGTCAACCGCCGGCGTACGGCCCTGCTGCCGTTGCTGCTGCTGTTTTTCATACCCGGCCCGTTCATAGGGCGGGTGTATGACGGCATCTTTGAAAACAGCAGCCAGCCCATGCTGTGGTGGGGTGTCGATGTCGGCGCGCTGGGACTGGCCTATCTGACGGGAGCGCTGGTGCTGGGCCTGGGCCTGCTGTCGCTGTGGCGCCAGCTGTGCTCCAGGCTCGACGTGCGCACCCTGCCCTGGGCCTGGCCCCTGGGTCTGGCCGCGACGGGCTTTTTCTCCGCCGGCACGGTCGACCTCGGGGCCGGAGCTTTTCTCGGCAGCACGGCCTGGATCGCCCTGCTGGCCACGGCCTATGTGGCCTTGCAGCACATGGACCAGCAGCTGCGCGCCTGGCGCCAGGTGCAATGGTCGGCCAGCCGCCGGCGCTGGCGCGAAGCCCTGGAGGCGCTGCCGCTGTGGCCCGTGAGCCTGCTGCTGGGCTTTGCGACATCGGTACTGGCGCTGTTCGTCCCCGGCCCCCAGGGGCTGGAGATCAGCGGCCTGCTCTCCATCCATCTATGCCTGCAGCTGCTGCGCGACTGCCTGCTGCTCACCGGCTTTGCGCTGCTGGCCGGCAGGCTGAAGTCGCCCATGGGCTCGTTTGTGATCGCCTGGCTCATCCTCAACATCGCCGCGCCGCTGCTGGCCTACGGCCTGGCCGGCCAGGCCGGGGCCATGCTGGTGCAGCCGGTGCTGGCCATGCGGTTTGCCGGCCGGGAAGCGGCCGGGCAGGCGGGCGCCTGGGCGGCCATGCCCTGGGTCTCGCTGGGCCTGCAAATCCTGGCAATCCTGGGCTGGGTGGTCCATGTCTTCAAGGAGCGCGTGCTGGGCTTTGCGCGCGACCAGGCGCCGGCCTAGCCAGGCCGCCCCGGGGGCGGCTATGACCCGGAGCTGCCCATACATATGGCAAAACCGTAAAATCGGGGGTTCCACTAGGCCGGGCGGCAGCCGCCCTCACGAACGACATGAACCCCATCCAAGTTGGCGTGGTCATGGGTTCCAGCAGCGACTGGGACACCATGCAACACGCAGTTGCCATCCTCCAGCAATTCGGTATCGCCTTCGAGGCCCAGGTCGTTTCGGCCCACCGCATGCCCGACGACATGTTCCGTTTTGCCGAGGCTGCTGCCGACCGCGGCCTCAAGGCCATCATCGCCGGTGCCGGCGGTGCGGCCCACCTGCCCGGCATGATCGCGGCCAAGACCACGGTGCCCGTGCTGGGCGTGCCCGTGGCCAGCCGCCATTTGCAGGGCGTGGATTCGCTGCACTCCATCGTGCAGATGCCCAAGGGCGTGCCCGTGGCCACCTTTGCCATCGGCAATGCGGGCGCGGCCAACGCGGCCCTGTTTGCCGTGGCCCTGCTGGCCAACGAGGATGCCGCACTGCGCGCCAAGCTCGAAGCCTTCCGCGCCGAGCAGACCGAAGCCGCCCGCAACATGAAGCTGCCGGTGCACGCATGAGCAACGCCAACGACAACGCCGTGATCCTGCCCGGCGCCACGCTGGGCGTGCTGGGCGGCGGCCAGCTGGGCCGCATGTTTGCGCATGCCGCCCAGTCCATGGGCTATTTCACCGCCGTGCTGGACCAGGACCCCACCAGCCCCGCAGGCCTGGTCAGCCACCACCATGTGCGCACCGGCTACGAAGACCCGCAAGGCCTGACCGAACTGGCCAGGCTCTGCGCGGCCGTGACCACCGAGTTCGAGAACGTGCCCGCAGGTTCGCTGAACCGGCTGGCCGAAAGCCTGCCCGTCTCGCCCGCCGGCTCCGCCGTCGCGATCGCCCAGGACCGCGCCGCCGAGAAGGCCCACTTCGTGAAGTGCGGCGTGCCCTGCGCGCCCTATGCCGTGATAGCAACGCCCGAACAGCTGGCCGCCATCAACGAGGCGCTGCTGCCCGGCATTCTGAAGACCGCGCGCATGGGCTATGACGGCAAGGGCCAGATCCGCGTCAAGACCCGCGCCGAGCTGGTCGCGGCCTGGGACGAGCTGAAGAACGTGGCCTGCGTGCTCGAGAAGATGCTGCCGCTGGCGCACGAGTGCTCGGTCATCGTGGCGCGCGGCCGCAACGGCGACATCGTCAACCTGCCCGTGCAGCGCAATCTGCACCGCGACGGCATTCTGGCCGTGACCGAGGTTTACGAAGGAAATCTGCCTGCAACCCAGGTGGAACAAGCGATAGCAGCTGCAAAATCCGTAGCTATCGGCCTCGACTATGTGGGCGTGCTCTGCGTGGAATTCTTCGTGCTCGAGAACGGCCAGCTGGTGGTCAACGAGATCGCGCCGCGCCCGCACAACAGCGGCCATTACAGCCAGAACGCGATGGATGTGTCGCAGTTCGAGCTGCAGGTGCGCTGCATGACCAATCTGCCCCTGGTGCAGCCGCGCCAGCACAGCGCCACCGTCATGCTCAATCTGCTCGGCGATCTGTGGTTCAAGGACGGCGACCAGGCCCGCACCCCGGCCTGGGATAGAGTCCTGGCCCTGCCCGGCTGCCATCTGCATCTGTACGGCAAGGTCGATGCCAAGCGCGCCCGCAAGATGGGGCACCTGAACATCACCGCCGCCACGCCCGCAGCCGTGCGCGCCACCGCGCTCCAGGCCGCCGAAATCCTCGGCATCGCTCCGTTTTAAGGAACTCACGTGATTCTGGATGGAAATCTGGACGCCTCGGTGCAGGCTGCCGCGCAGGCCCTGCAGCGCGGCGAACTGCTGGGCCTGCCCACCGAGACCGTCTACGGCCTGGCCGCGGACAGCGACAACGACGCTGCCGTGGCGCAGATCTTCACGGCCAAGGGGCGCCCGGCCAACCATCCGCTGATCGTGCATGTGGCAGATAGCACGGCCATCACCCGCTACGCCAAGGAGGTGCCGCTGTTTGCCCAGCAGCTGATCGACGCCTTCTGGCCCGGCCCGCTGACCCTGATCCTGCCGCGCCTGCCCCATGCGGCCAAGGCCTCGACCGGAGGCCAGGACAGTGTGGGCCTGCGCTGCCCGTCCCACCCCGTGGCCCATGCGGTGCTGCAGGCCTGCCAGCAGCTCACGCCGCCGGTCTGGGGCGTGTCGGCGCCCAGTGCCAACAAGTTCGGCCGCGTCAGCCCCACCACGGCCCAGCATGTAGCGACGGAATTCGGCGACCGGCTGCTGGTGCTGGACGGCGGCGCCTGCGCGGTGGGCATTGAATCGACCATCGTCGACTGCACGCGCGGCCAGCCCGTGCTGCTGCGCCCCGGCGCCATCACGCGCGACGATATAGAACGCGCCTGCGGCCTACGCCCGCTCTCCAAGGAAGAGCTGCCCGCGCATACTCCTCGCGCCTCCGGCACGCTTTTGGCCCACTATGCGCCGAACGCCAAGGTGAGGCTCATGGACGCCAGACAGCTGCAGTCGGCACTCGATCTGCTGAGCGCCGACGGCAAGAACATTGCCATCTATTGCCGCAGCCCCTTGAAGTGCTCATCGCCGGCCATCGTGCTGCGCGCCATGCCCGAGCAGGCTTTGGCCGCGGCCCGTGAACTGTTCGGCACGCTGCGCGATTTCGACGAACTCGGAGCCCAGCTGATCTGGATCGAAACCCCGCCCGACACGTCCGACTGGGAAGGCGTGCGAGACCGGCTGCAGCGCGCGGCAGCCGCGGGCTGAGCGACGCTCACCCCCATGAAAAACGGCCGGAAATTCCGGCCGTTTGCTTGGGATGGCAGGGCTTAGAAGCGGTAGCCGATGCCGATGGCGAACACATCGGGATTGAGCTTGACGCTGATGCTCTGGCCCGAAGACAGGTGGATATTCGTCTTCAGGAAGCTCTTGTAATAAGCCGCATCCACAAACCAGCGCTCGTTGAAGTTGTAGACGAAGCCGATCTGCGGCGTGATGCCGAATTTCCGGTCCAGCTTGGCCGTCGTGGGATTGGCCAGAGTACCGCCCGTCAGACCGTTGAGCGTGGCCGTGGTCTTCTCGCCATAGAAATAGGCATAGGTCACGCCCAGGCCCACATAGGGACGGAAAGCCGCATTGGCCTCGTTGAAGCGGTACTGCGCGAACAGCGTCATGGGGATGACCTTGGTGCTGCCCAGCTTGCCCACACCCGCAATCGCGCCGGCGCCGGTGAGGTCATGCTTGAACGGCAGGCCCACGGGCAGGTCCAGCGCGACATTGTCGGTCAGCATATAGGTGATGCCGCCCGTCAGCTGGGAATTGCTCTTGGCGTCCACGCGGGTGTTGGGAAACGAGGGCGCGGACAGGGTCCCGCTGTCCACGTCCGGCGACAGATAGGTGGCGCCGACACGCGCCGACCAGGTGCCCGCCGATTGGGCGCCGGCCAGGCCGCAGCCCGCCAGCGCAGCAGCGGCCACAGCCATCCGCACAAAATTCTTCATGGTTAGGTCTCCTTGTTATCGTGGTGCGGATCGGATTTACAGCCAGCCCTTTTGGGCCAGCGAACGCGAGACCAGTTGGCTCATCTGCTGATAGCCGTAGGGCGTCGGATGGAAGCTGTTGGCGAACACATAGCTCTTCCACCAGTCGGGACTGGTTTCGCCTGCGGGAATATTGGCGGAGAGCTTGTCTGCCGAGCACTGCGACAGATCATCCGTGCCAATCTTCGAGCAGGCAGGCACCGTCGCATTGGTGAACTTGTACTGGGCCGGATTGGCAATCTGCGTCTTGAACTCGGTGTAGAAATCGACCAGTGCAATCCGGCTTTCGCTGCCCACCGCTGCCTGCAGTGCGCCATTGAAGGCCTGCACCCAGCCATCGAGCAAAGCTGCAGCCTGGGCGGAGGCCGCTGCGCCATTGGCTTGAGCGATCTGCGCCAGCACTGCCGTGAATCTGGGCGTCAGGCCGATCGCCGGCACGTTCAGCAGCGCGACACGCGTCGCGCCCTTGGCCAGCAGCTCGGTCTGGATGCTGCCGGCCAGGTTCTTGGCCAGGGTCTGCATGTACAAACCACCCGCCTGAACCAGGCCAGGCTGTCCTTGGGCCAGCAGATTGCCCAGGGTGGCCGGATCGATCTTGGAGCCCAGGAATGCCTGCAGGAATTGCAGCGCGGCCTGTGCGTTCTGCTGGTCCTGAAGCGCACCTGTTGCGGCAGCCTTAGCCGCCAGGTTCTGGTATGTCAGGACGGCAGTGATCAGCTCGGCCGCATCGTTGGAGCCGCCGTCGATCAGGATCAGGTCGTTGGAGGAAACCCCTGCGGCGCCCGCATCCTTGATCTGCTGCAGCACGGAAATGGCGCTGTTGACCACCGCACCGGTGTTCGGATCCACATAGTTGATCTGCGCGCCGCCGATCGCGTAATTCGTGCAGCCGGCATTGCCCGTGACAAAAGTCGTTTCGCTGGTCGGTGCGTAGTGCGGGCACAACGAGGTGTTGTAGAGACCCGCAATGCGCTCGGGCCAGACCTGATAGGGTTTGCCGGTCGTGGGGTCGTTGCCCTGCACCGTGAACTTGTAGCCAAAGGTGCCGCTGTCCGACAGGCTGTCGCCCATGACCTTGACCGAAGTCACCTGGGCCCTGGGCGTGGTGTCCGCACCGCCGCCGCCACCGCAGGCGACCAGCAGGCCGGCGGTCGCGAGGGCAGCGGCCAGGAGTTTGAGTTTGTTTGCCAAGATGATGTCCTCCATGGTGTTATGAATAGCACGGGCGTGCTTTTTTTCAGAACACCATGCTATCGATACTCAACTTGGCGCCATACCGGGCAACTACGGATGGAAAAAATGGAATACCCGCTGAGGCGCTTTGCACCTCCCCCTGAAGGGGACGACGGCCTCGCTGCGAGGCGGCGGGGCCGCCTAGGCCTTGCTCGCTGTCTCCGACCAGGGCAGGCCGGTGGCTGTTGCGCGCTACTGCGCGCCCACCCAGTCGACGAGCGCTTCCCAGGCCTGGCGCGCGGCGCCGGCATTGCCGTGGTTGGCCATGGCCACCAGCACATAGCGGCGGCCGCTGGCGCCGTCCACATAGCCGGCCAGCGCCGAGGCATCGCGCAGCGTGCCGGTCTTGAGATGGGCCGCGCCCGCATACCGGCTCTGGCTGCGACGCAGCGTGCCGTCCACGCCGACTATGGGCATGGAGGCCACGAATTCGGGCATCACGGGCGAGTTCCAGGCGTTCTGCAGCATCCGGCCCAGGCCGTTGGCCGTGATATAGGCATTGCGGCTCAGGCCCGCACCGTTGTCCACGGCGGGCTGGTCGCCGCCCAGCCGGGCCTGCCACCACTGCGCGAGCACCTGGCGCGAGCTCTCGAAGCTGGCCACGCCCGTGCGCTGCATACCCAGCGTCAGAAACACATGCTGGGCCATGATGTTGTTGCTGTATTTGTTCACGTCGCGCACCACCTCGGCCAGCGACGGTGACTCGATCTGCAGTGCGGGCTGCAGGCCCGCAGGCAGTTGGCCGTCGTGCACGCTGCCGGTGAGCTTGCCGCCAAGCTCGCGCCACATGCCCTCGATGGCGCGGGCCGCAAACAGCTCGGGTTGCGCGGGCGCCACGGACCAACTCTTGTCGCCGCACTGGGCCGCGTACTGGCCCTGGAAAGCGATGCGCTGCGGGTCGCTCATGTCCAGCTGCAGCTTGCTGCGCCAATCGCCACACTCGGAATTCATAGCAGCCAGCGGCACCGTGGCCTGGTTGTTCATGCCAGACATGGGCGGATCGTATTGAATACGGGCGACACCAGCTCCTGTATCGGGAGCAAACCCCAGAACCACGGCCTTGTAGTTGATCAGCAGCGCGTCGGGGGCGGCGTTATAGGGACGCCAGGGCTCGTTGTCGAAACCGGCCGCATCATGCGCGGGCAGCTGGAAGGCCGAGCGGTCCAGCACGATGTCGCCGACGATGACCTTGACCCCCATGCCCTGCAGGCGGCGCAGCATCAGCCACAGGCGCTCCAGCACCAGCTTGGGGTCGCCCTGGCCCTGGATGTAGAGATTGCCGCGCAGCGCACCGTCGACCACAGGTCCGCCGAAGTACACGGGCGTGCGCCAGACATAGGCCGGGCCCAGCTGGTCCAGGGCCGCATAGGTGGTGACCAGCTTCATGACCGAGGCCGGATTCATGGGCGCCTGGGTGCGCCAGGCCAGGCGCGGCGCGGACTTGCCGTCCACATCCATGACCAGCAAGGAGACGGCCTCGCGCGGAATCTTGGCGCGCTGCAGCGCCAGCTCCACGGCGGCGGGAATGCGCGTCTCGGCGGGCGGGGTCTGTGCGAATGAGGCGGGTATCGGCAGGCAGGCGCCCAGCAGCGCCAGCAGGGGTGCGCTCAGCGCGGTCAGGGTCTTGCGGAGTAAGGACTTGTTCAGCGGCATGGGCCGCAAGTCTACGCCGGGCGTCGCCACGCCGGGCATTGCCGGCGCCCGAGGCAAGGTGGCGGCCGCCATCCGATAATGTGGGGTTGCACCGGCTGCCTTTTGCAGCCCTGGCAGCCCAGATAGCGCTCCGGCCCGCAGCGGCCGACGCACCGCCGACCATGAATCTTCTCGCCATCGACACCAGTACCGATACCCTGTTTGTTGCCGTCCAGCATGGCTCCGCCGTCTGGCAGCACAGCGGGCCGGGCGCGCAGCAGTCGTCGGCCCAGCTGTTGCCGGCCATACGCCAGCTCATGCGGGAGGCGGGGCTGGACTTCAAGCAGCTGGACGCCATCGTCTTCGGCCGCGGCCCCGGCTCCTTCACGGGCCTGCGCACGGCCTGCGCCATCACCCAGGGACTGGCCTTTGCCGCCAAGGTGCCGGTGCTGCCCGTGGACACGCTGCTGGCCGTGGCCGAGGAGGCCCGCGAGCGGCACGGCTGCACCGAGCTGGTGGCCGTGCTGGACGCGCGCATGCACGAGGTCTACCACGCGCAGTTCCGCTTCGAGCACGGCGAGTGGATCGAGCCCGAGGACTTCGGCCTGTGCGCGCCCGAGGCGCTGCAGGTTGCGTCCAACCTGGCCGTGGCCGGCAACGCCCAGGGCGTCTACCCCGAACTGCTGGCGCCCGGCGCCCGCCATCTGCAGTCCATGCCCACGGCCACGGCCATGCTGCGCCTGGCTCCGGCGCTGTTGGCAAAAGGCTGCGCCGTGCCGGCCGAGCAGGCCCTGCCGCGCTATATCCGCGATAAAGTGGCGCAAACCACCGCGGAGCGCGAGGCCGCCAAGGCCGCCGCGCAAGCCGCCAACGCCGCACCATGAACTCCATCCACAGCACCGCCCAGCCCGCCGGCGACGACGCAGCATCCCTGGTCCATTTCGAGCCCCTGTCGGCGCTATGGCTGGACACTCTGCTGCCGATCGAGGAGCAGGCCTATACCCACCCCTGGACGCGCGGCAATTTTCAGGATGCCATGGTGGCCGGCTATGAGATGCAGCTGCTGGTCGATGCCAAGCACCAGCTGCTCGGCTACTTTGTGGCCATGTCCGTGCTGGACGAGGTGCATCTGCTCAATATCACCGTCAACCCCGCGCACCAGCGCCAGGGCTGGGCACGCGTGATGCTCGATGCGCTGGCCCTGTGGGCCAGGCAAAAGAATGCGCAGTGGATCTGGCTGGAAGTGCGCCAGAGCAACAGCCGCGCGCGCGAAGTCTATGCCAGACACGGCTTTGCCGAGGTCGGCCTGCGCAAGAATTACTACCCCAACCCCGAGGGCCCGCGCGAGAACGCCGTGCTCATGAGTCGGAAACTATGAGCCTGAACCTGGATGCCCGCCAGCGGGCCATGCTGGAAGCCATGGGCATCACCGTCTGGCTGCCCGAGCCGGCCGAGGCCCTGCCCGCCGTGATCGCCCATGCCGAAGCAGCGACCCCGCACCCGTTCGAGACAGCGCCGATCATGCGTGCCCCGGCGCCGGCCCCGGTTCCCGCGCCACCAGCGGCGCCGGTCGCGGCAGCGCAGCCCGTGCCCGTCACGGCACAGCCGCCGGCCATGGAAGCGGCTCCGCCTGTGACGCCGGCAACAGCGCCGGCACCGCTGCTGTCCAGCCATGGCCGCGCGCCCCATCGCTTTGTGCAGCAGCCCGCGGCCGGCCCGGCGGGCGAACCCGGCCTGGGCTGGAGCGTTGCTCCCGCGCAGCTGGTCTATCCCCATGGGCCGCAGCATGTACAGGCCGCCACGCAGGGCGGCTGGCTGATTCTGCTCGAGCCCACGCTCAACCCGGCCCTGCTCGGCCCCGCGCACAAGCCCGCGGCCGACAGCGCGCAGACCGCGTTGCAGGGCGATGCGGCCAAGCTGCTCGACAATATGCTGCGCGCCCTGGACCTGCAGCAGCGGCCGCGCGTCTTCAGCGCCGCGCTGCACCGCGCGCCGCCCGAGGCGGATCTCGGCCATGCCCAGCCGCTGCAGCCGGCGCTGGAAGCCCTGCTGCGCGAGCTGCGCCCCGACTGCGTGCTGGTGCTGGGCCTGGCCTGTGCCCGTGCGGTGCTGGGCCGCCACGACGCTCTGGGCCGTTTGCGCGCCGAGCCGCATCGCATTGGAGGCGTGCCCACCGTGGTCAGCTACGACCCCAACTACCTGCTGCGGGCACCGCAGGCCAAGGCCGGCGCCTGGGCCGATCTGGTGCAGGCCCAGCGGTTTACAAAGTCGGCGTGACAGGGCCGCGACAAGCCCTGTTTACCCACTCTCCCATCTATGTTGCCAAGCACATGCTGCGGCGCAACGTAGCATAATCGGCGGCTTCGAATTACTGAAAGACATCCGTGGAAAGCTACCCCAGTTGGTAGCTTTCAGCTCCCGGTTCGGACTGCGGGGTTGAAAGCGCCCCCATCCAAGTCAAATCCCAAGAACAACCGGAAGTGAGCTGATGCTCAACATCTTTACGCTGGCCAATGGCCGCCTCGTGCAGGAAGAAATCGAGTCTCTTGCCGACCTCGAACGCTTTCGCCCCATCTGGGTCGATCTGGAGTCGCCCACCCTCGAGGAAAAGCGCTGGATCAAGCAGCACTATGAACTGTCCATCCCCGAAGACGCGATGGACGACGATATCGAGGAATCCGCCCGCTTCTACGAGGAAGACAACGGCGAGCTGCATATCCGCAGCGACTTCCTGATCGACGATGACGAGGATCCGCGCTCGGTGCGCGTGGCCTTCATCCTCAACGAACACAACCAGAACCTGCGCAGCTGCGGCGTGCTGTTCTCCATCCACGACGAGGACGTGCCCGTGTTCCGCCTGCTGCGCATGCGCGCACGCCGCGCCCCGGGCCTGATCGACGAGGCCAAGGATGTGCTGCTCAAGCTCTTCGACGCCGACGCCGAATACTCGGCCGACACGCTGGAGCGCATTTACGACGACCTCGAAAAAGCCAGCCAGATGGTGCTCTCGGGCGACGTGACCGACGACGTGGCCAAGGAAGTGCTGGGCGCCATCGCGCGCCAGGAAGACTTGAACGGCCGCATCCGCCGCAATGTGATGGACACGCGCCGCGCCGTGAGCTTCATGATGCGCTCCAAGATGCTCAATGCCGAGCAGTTCGAGGAGTCGCGCCAGATTCTGCGCGACATCGAGTCGCTGGACAGCCACACCGCGTTTCTGTTCGACAAGATCAACTTCCTGATGGACGCCACCGTGGGCTTCATCAACATCAACCAGAACAAGATCATCAAGATCTTTTCCGTGGCCAGCGTGGCCCTGCTGCCGCCCACGCTGATCGCCAGCGTCTACGGCATGAACTTCAAGTTCATGCCCGAGCTGGAATGGGAGTTCGGCTACGGCTATGTGGTCGCCCTGATGATTGCCAGTGCGCTGGGCCCCATGCTGTACTTCCGCAAGCGCGGCTGGTTGAAATAGACCCCCTGTGGCGCTACGCGCCTTCCCCCCAAGGGGGACGACACCTTTGCTGCGGGGCGGCCCTTGCTCGGTGTCTGCTCAGATGCGCCGCGCCAGGTTCAAGGCGTTTTCCATCAAAAAAGGAGCTGTTTACACCTGACTGACGGTCATCTCAGACTCCAAAGATTCCGAAACCCATAAAAAAGGAGCGCCAAGCGCTCCTTTTTTCATGTCCGCATCACAATGACTGCGGTTCAGCATTGCGCTCGCGCACCCAGAGCACGATGCCGCAGAGCATCACCACCAGCTGTGTGCCTATCAACGCCGCAAAGCCCGCGAAGAAACCCGCGCTCACGCCGCCGTGGGCCGACAGCGCGCCTATCACCGCGCCCATGATGGCCGGCATAAAGCCCGCCACCAGGCTGCCCGCGCCGTTGACCACGCCATAGGCGCTGGCCACATGCTCGGGCCTGGCGCAGTGCTGCACGGTGCTGGGTATGGCCGGGCTCATCAGGCCCCAGCAGAAGTTGGCCGCGATCAGGCAGTAGGCCGCCGCATAACGGTCTTCCATATGGATGGCCAGCCACACGGCTGCGGCCACGCCGATGCTGCCGAAGACGAAGATCAGCGGCACCTGGCGACGCGCGATGCGGTCGATGAGCATGCCGCCCACGAACACCGCGACCACGCTCGCGTACTGCGGCAGCGAGGCCAGCCAGCCCATCTCGTGCATGGAGAAGCCGCGCGACTCCTTGAGGTAGGCGGGCAGCCAGTTGCTGCTGCCCCAGAGATAGGACAGAAAGGCCGCCGTGAGTATGGTGATCAGCCACAGATAGCGGGTGTGCATGGCGCCGCGCACGATCTGGCCGACCTGGCCCACGGCCTCGCCCAGCGAGCGGGGCTTGGACATGCCGGTTTCCACCTTGGGCATGCGCACAAAGGCCCAGACCAGCGGCACGCCGAGCAGCACATTGATCAGGCCCAGCACATGGAAGGAGGTATCCCAGTTGTGGCCCACGACCAGATAGCCGACGAAGGGATAGCCCACGGCCAGACCCAGGCCCGTGCCCATATTGACCAGCGAATTCGGTTTGCCGTTCTCGCGGCTCTCGAAATGCGCCTTGATATAGCTGCCGGCCAGAGAGAACAGCGGCCCCTCGGACACACCCAGCAGAATGCGCGAGGCCAGCAGCATCCCGTAGCTGCTCATGGTCGGCGACAGGAAGGTGACCGCACCCCACAGCAGCAAGCCACCGAAAAGGCTGCGGCGCACGCCGAACAGCGCCGCGCAGAACGGCGTGAACACAAAGGAGGAAACCCCGTAGCCCACCATGAAGGCCGTGGCCAGCAGGCCCTGGCGCGTGCGGTCGTCGGGCGTGAGGCCGATGTGCGACAGGAAGTCGCGGTCGGTGATCAGGACCGAGATATTGATCCGGTCCACGTAGGAGATGGCAACGATCACGAACAGCGTGACCACGCCCCACCAGCGCAACGAGCGTGAGTCTTTCATGATGTGAGTCCGGCTAGCGTTGAAAAATTGGAAGAACCGGGACCGGCCTCGGCCGGCCCGCGGAGCAGGATCAGAAGAAGTGGCGGATGCCGAATTCCAGGCCGTCGGAGTTGCCGCCCGGCGTGGTGCCAGGAGCGCTGAGGCCCTGCACGCCGATGGACTTCGCCGCCGAGCCCTTGTTCTTCAGGAAGGCATAAGTGCCGTAGACCTGGGTGCGCTTGGAGAAGTTGTAGCCATAGCCCACGCTGATCTTGTCCCAGTCCGCATTGCTGTTGGACAGCTTGTAGTGGCCGTAGGAGGCGCGGAGCTCGCCCATGCCCAGGGGCGCGGTCACGCCCAACTGCAGGGCCGTGATCTTGGTCGGACCGCGCTTTTCCGTGGCCCACAGCAGCATGGGCTTGGCTACGCCGAAGTCATAGGACAGGCCCAGGTTGTTGGCGGTCAGATTGGTGTCGCTGACATTGCCGTAGAGCCGGCCCGTGGCCAGCGCGCCGTTGAATGCGCCCTGGCGGTAGCCCAGGCGCAGGCCGCGGTAGTCGCCCTCGCGCTTGTTGGGCGCGCTGCTGGGCTGCTCGCCGAATGCCACCTGTGCCTGGCCGTAGAAGCCGCCCAGGTTCTGGGGCAAGAAGTAGCTCAGCGCATTGCTGATCTGGATGGGTGCACCGCCCGTCGAGGGCACGCCCGGAACGCCCAGCATGGTGAAGGCGCCCGTGCCGCCCACGCCATTGGTCAGGAAGGGATCGAAGATCAGCGTGTTCAGAAACGTGGCCGAGTCGTCGCGACCCAGGCGCACCTCGCCCCAGCTGTCCATCAGGCTCACGGTGGAGCGGCGGTTGAAGCTCAGGCTGCCGCCCGCGGCCTTGCCGGCGCCGCTGTCCACGTCCAGGCCGGCCTCGAGCCAGAAGCCCGCCTTCAGGCCGCCGCCCAGGTCCTCGGTGCCGCGAAAGCCCAGGCGGCTGATGTTGGCGCCGCCCGTGGACAGGCCGGTCTTGGAAGCGCCCGAGCCGCCCAGATGGGCCACGCCGACGTCGACGACGCCGAACAGCTCGACCGTGGACTGCGCAAAGGCCGCGCCGGGCAAAGCCGCCAGGCAAGCTAGCGCCACGCCGAGGGCCGGCGTATGGATGGATTTCATGGTTTTGTCTCCTCTGAGGGTGGTGGTGTTTTGCAGGTCTGCTGTGCCTGATCAGACGTCCAGAACCAGGCGTTCGCTCTTGCAGCCGGAGACGCAGACCATCATCACCTTGTTGCTGGCGCGCTCCTTGGGGCTGAGTACCGAGTCACGGTGGTCGGGCACGCCTTCCAGCACGCGGGTCTCGCAGGAGCCGCAGACGCCTTCGCAGCAGCTGTGGTCGATATCGACGCCGGCCTCGAGCAAGGTGTCCAGCAGCGACTTGTCGGGCGTGATCTCGATGAAGCGGCCGCTGCGCTTGAGTTCCACCGTGTAGTTGGCTCGCGCATCGGACGCTGCCTTGACCTCCACGGGCGTGAAGCGCTCGATATGGGCATTGACGTGGCCCAGCTCGGCGCAGAACTTCTCGAAGGCGTCGAGCATGGGCGTCGGGCCGCAGGAGTAGTGGTGCAGGCCCGCATCGGGGGCACGCTGCGCGAGCAGCGCGCGCAGATCGGGCGGGCCGCCCGCCTCGGCGTCGAAGTGCAGATGCAGCGGCATGCCCAGGGCCTGGAGCTCGGCCAGGAAGGCCGCGCTCTTGCGCTCGCGCGCAAAGTACAGCATCTCGAACGAATGCCCTACGGCCTTGAGCCGGCGCGCCATGCACAGCATGGGCGTGATGCCTATGCCGCCGGCCACCAGCACCGAGTGCGTCGCCGTCTCGTCGAGCGCGAAATGGTTGCGCGGCTCGGAGATGGTGATGGGCATGCCCACGCGCAGCGATTCGTGCACGCAGCGCGAGCCGCCGCGGCTGGCGCGGTCGCGCAGCACGCCGACCACGTAGCGGTGGCGCTCGCTGCTGTCGTTGGACAGGGAGTAGCTGCGCACCAGCCCGTTGGGCAGGTGCAGATCGATGTGCGAGCCGGCCGTGAAAGCCGGAAACTCGCCGCCGTCCAGCGGACGCAGCTCCACGCTGATGGTGTCCTGGGCCTCGAAGCGCAGCGTGTGCACAAAGGCCTGCAAGGTGTTGCTCATGATGCGCTGCCTTCGTCGATCTGTTCCTGGGCCAGGCGACGCAGGTGACGGCGCAGGCGCACCAGGCCGATGTCGTGCTGGTAGAGGTTCTCGCGCTCGTTGGCGTCGAGCTCCATCTGCTCCATCATGATGCGGTCCTGCTCCAGCACGGCCCAGTGGCGCGCCTCGAGGCGGTTGCGGTACAGGAAGCGCCAGGTGTCGCGCATCCAGCCGTCCACCTTGCGGCAGCGCCAGAAGAACACCGAGCACAGCTCGGCGCTGATGGGCGTGACGCAGGCCACGATGGCGAAGTTGCCGCCGGGGCCACCGGTCTTGGGATAGGGAATCTCCAGGCGCATCCAGTGCACGCCCGTGTCGCCGAACTCGGTCCAGTCGAAGTTCACGCCGCGCTGGCCGACCTTCTCGAACACAAAGCCGTCATCGGTGTCGCGCACCTGGAAAGTGGCCTTGCTGTCGCCTTCGGCCATGGAGTGCGACTGCTTGTGCAGAAAGGTGCCGTGCATGGGGTCCATGACGTTGTCCAGCGCGTAGCGGTAGTCGCTGCGCCACTCGGCATAGCACAGGAAGTTCGAGTACGCGGGCGAGGTCAGTTCCTCGGGCAGCGTGAACTCGGGCGCCTGGTCCACATGCTTGTCGCTGTTGTAGAGGAAGATGGCGCCATGGGCCTCGCGCACATGGAAGGCCAGCGCCGCGCGCGAGCCTTCGAGCTTGCAGCCGGGGCTGCCGGGCACCTTGGTCACGGTGCCGTCGCAGCGCACTTCCACGCCGTGGTAGGGGCAGGCCAGGCGGTCGCCGAGGATCACGCCCTGGGACAGCGGCGCACCGCGGTGCGGGCAGTGGTCTTCCAGCGCATGGACCTGGCCCGCGGCGTCGCGCCACAGCGCGATCTTGCGGCCGAAGCGGCGCAGCGAGATGGGCTGGGTCTTCACGAAGTCGGAGGGGCAGACCGCGTACCAGAGGTTCTTCAGGCCTTGGTTGAGCAGACGGTCCACCGGGTCGATGGTGATGGTTTGTACGTTCATGGGGCGCTCCTGTCTTGCTCGTGCTTCACTGGCCCAGGCGCGCCATCAGCGCCTGGAAGCTCTGTTCGGTCCAGGCCTCGCCGTTCTCGCCGGCGGGGCCGCTGCGGTTGATATAGGCCACCAGCTCGGGCAGCGTCTGCACGCCCTCGCCGAAGGCGCGTTCGATGGCATCACCCAGCAGGTCTTCGAACAGCGTGCCGGCGCGCTGGCGCGCCTGGTGGGGTTCGAGGTATCGATCAACAGCCATGGTGGGTTCTCCTTCTAAAACGGTTCAATCGGCTTGGATGCCGAGATCTTTGATGAGCTTGCCGAAGCGGTTGTAGTCGGCGGCGTTGGTCTTGGCCAGACGCGCCGCATCGCCGCCCGCGGGCAAGGCGCCGAAGGTGGCCATCTTGGAAACCACATCCGGCATCTTCAGAATTTCATTGAGCTGGGTGTTCAGCAGCTTCACGGTCTCGGGCGACATGCCCTTGGGACCGAACAGGCCCTGCCAGGCCGACACTTCCACGTCCTTGACGCCCAGCTCGCCCAGCGTGGGCACATTGGGCGCCAGCGTGCTGCGCTGGGCATCGGCCACGGCCAGCACATTGACCTTAGTGCCCGAGTAAGGCGCGATCGGGCCCCAGGTCATGAAGGTCGTGGGCACATGGCCGCCGATCAGGTCGTTGACGGCGGGAGCCACGCCCTTGTAGGGGATGTGGCCCAGCTTGGTGCCCGCAGACTTGTTGAACATCTCGCCCAGGATGTGCATGGGCGAGCCGCTGCCGGGGCTCGCATAGGTCAGGCCGTCGCGCTTGCCCTGGCTCACCAGGGTCTTGAGGTCCTTGATGCCCGAGCCCTGGCTGGCGGCCACGAACATGGGCTGCACGCTGGTCTGCACGATGGGCGTGAAGCCATTGAGCACGTCATAGCTCGAGCCCGAAGCGGTCTTGAGCACGAACTGCGCAATCGCAAAGGTATTGGGCGCCAGCAGCAAGGTGTAGCCGTCGGGCGCGGCCTTGGCCACATGCACGGTGCCTATGGTGCCGCTGGCACCGGGCCGGTTGTCCACCATCACGGGCTGGCCCAGGCGCTGGGACAGTTTCTCGGCATACAGGCGCGCCATGGCATCGGTATCGCCGCCGGCCGGATAGGCCACGACGATGGTGATGGGCTTGGCGGGATAGGCTTGCGCCAGCGCGGAACCGGACATCTGGGCTGCAGCCAGCAATGCAGCAGCGATAACTACCTGGCGACGAATGTTTTTCATGGAATAGCCCGTGGGTTGTGGAATCGTGGTGGGTGGGATACCGGCCAGCCGGTGCAGCCAATGCCTCTCAGTGCTTCTTGTCGGTCAGGAACTTGCCGTCGGCGGCGCCCACGCCCTTCTGGCGCCGCGTGTTGCCATCGATGCCGCCGTCGATCGCCCATTCGGCAAACACCGTCGGGCCGGGCTCGAACTCGCGCGGCTGCCAGTCGGCCGTGAGCTGGTCCTCGTCGGCGTAGTACTCGACCAGCGCGCCTGCCGGGTTCTTGAAGTACCAGAAATAGGCCGAGGACACGGGGTGGCGGCCCGGGCCCAGCTGGGTGTCCCAGCCGCAGCGCGAGATGTGCATGCCGCCGCCGAAGACCTCGTGGATGTCGCGCACGGTGAAGGCCACGTGGTTCAGGCCGGCGTGCTTGTCGGGGCGCTGCAGCAAAAAGATGTCGTGGTGGCCGCCGTCGGGCGCGCAGCGCAGGAAGGCGCCGCGCTCGGGGTAGCGGTCCGAGGCCGCGAAGCCGAAGTTCTCGACATAGAAACGCTCGCAGGCCTGGACGTCCTTGACGAAAAACACCACATGGCCGACCTCGATGGGCTGGGCGCGCTCGTAGGCCGGGCTGGCCTGGTTGATGCGGCCCTTGCGGTCCCAGGTGTTGTACTCGGCGCTGTGCATCTGCACCTCGCGCTTTTGCGTGAGCTGCAGGCGCACGGCCAGGCCGTTGGGGTCGGTGCAGCCGATGCGGCCATTGCTCTGCACGAAGCCCGGCAGCTGCGCGATACGGCCCGCGTAGAGCGCGAGATCGGCCTCGCTCTCCACGCCCCAGACCACTTCGCGCAGCGTGGGGCCTGCCTCGATGGCGGGCGGCAGATCGGGATGGTTGCTGGCGGCCACGATCACGCGGCAGCCGTTGAGTGTCTCGAACACCAGCCGCTCGGCCTGCTCTTCGGCCAAGCTCAGGCCCCAGTCGAGGAAGAACTGGCGGCAGGCCGCCAGATCGTCGGCGCCGTAGCTGATTTCGTCAATGCCCAGTACGCTCATGATGGTTCCTTAATTTGCCCAGCCCAGAGGGGATTCGTTGAGGCCCCAGTACAGGCTCTTCTGCTCCATGTACTGCTGTATGCCCATGCGGCCCTTCTCGCGGCCCAGGCCGCTGTCGCGCCAGCCGCCGAAGGGTGTGGAGATCGAGAACTGCTTGTAGGTGTTGATCCACACGGTGCCGGCCTGCACCGCGCGACCTATGCGCCAGGCGGACTTGTAATCGCGCGTCCAGATGCCGGCGGCCAGCGCGTAGACGCTGTCGTTGGCCTGGGTCAGCAGATCGTCCTCGTTGTCGAAGGGCATGGCCACGAGCACGGGGCCGAAGATCTCCTGCTGGCAGATCTGGTCGGTATTGCTCACGCCCTCGAGGATGGTCGGGCGGTAGTAGTAGCCGCGCTCGTACAGCGCGCCCTCGGGGCGATGGCCGCCGGTGCGCAGCTGGCCGCCTTCGGACAGGCCCAGGGCCACATAGCTCTCGATGGATTCGCGGTGCTTGGCGGTGATCAGCGGCCCCATCTGCGTGCGCTCGTCGGCGGGATCGCCCACGCGCAGCGCGGCGGCCTTGGCGCTCAGGCGATCCATGAAGTCGCCGTAGAGCTTGCGCGCCACGAACAGGCGCGAACCGGCGATGCAGGATTCGCCCGAGGAGCTGAAGATGCCGTAGAGCACGCCGTTGACGGCATGGTCGAGGTCGGCATCCTCCAGCACCATGGTCGCCGACTTGCCGCCCAGCTCCAGCGAGACGGGCATCATCTTGTCGGCCGCAATGCGCGCGATGTGCTTGCCGGTGGAGGTGCCGCCCGTGAAGGACACGCGCTTGACCAGCGGGTGCTTGGTGATGGCGTCGCCGATCACCGAGCCGCGGCCCGGCAGCACGCTGACCATGCCCTTGGGCACGCCGGCCTCTTCGCAGATCCTGGCCAGTTCCAGCGCCAGCAGCGGCGTGGCTTCGGCGGGCTTGACGACCACGGCGTTGCCGGCCGCCAGCGCGGGAGCGAGCTTCTGCGCCTCGCTGGCGATCGGCGAGTTCCACGGCGTGATGGCCGCGACCACGCCCATGGGTTCGTAGACGCTCATGGTCATGAAGTCGCCGCGCGAGGGCGTGAGGGTCTCCTCCATGGTCTCGCAGGCCGCCGCGAAGAACTGGAAGGTGCCGGCAGCGCTGGCCACCAGGGCGCGTGTCTCGCTGATGGGCTTGCCGTTGTCCAGGCGCTGCAGCTGGGCCAGGGGCTCGGCGCGTTCGCGGATCAGCTGGGCCACGCGGTGCAGCACGGCCGCGCGCTCGTGGGGCTTCTTCCGGGCCCAGCCGCTGGTGCGGAAAGCCAGGTCGGCCTTCTGGATGGCCTCTTCGACATCGGCCAGGCTGGGCGCGCGCAGGCGGCCCACGATTTCGCCCGTCGCGGGATAGAGCGTGGCGGATTCGTCGCCGCCGCCCAGGCGCCATTCGCCGGCGATATTGATGGGGAGCAGTTCTAGCTTGGACATGGTGAAACTCCTCACTGAGCCTTGGTGGTGGCCGGGATCTGGTCCAGCTTGTTCACCGGCGGGCCCGAGAACGTGGTCTTGAAGCTGCCGATGGCGCGCATGTCGATCTCCAGCAGGAACGGGCCCTTCTTGGACCAGGCACCATCCAGCACGGCGGGCAGTTCCGCGAGATCGCTGACGCGGGCATGGGGCAGCTTGATGGACGCGCACAGCTGGGCGTAGTCGGGCGTGTGCAGCTCCACATAGCAGCGACGGCCGCCGTAAGAGGCGTCCTGGATGTTCTGGATCACGCCGTAGCGCTGGTCGTTCATCAGCACGATCATGGTGTCGCACTCTTCCTGCACCAGCGTCGCGAGTTCGCCCAGGTTCAGGATGAAGCCGCCGTCGCCGGCCAGGCCCAGGGTCTTGCGGCCCGAGCCGCTTTCGGCCGCGCCGATGGCCGCACCGATGGCCATGGGCATGCCCATGCCGATGCCGCCGCCCGTGGCGTGCACGCCGGCGTTGGGGGCGAAGAAGCGCAGCTCGCGGTTGCCCCAGGTGCTGTTGGAGACGGTCACGTCGCGCACCCAGTTGAAATTGCGGCCCACCACCTGCTGCAGCTGCTGCACCAGGGCGCTGTACGGGCCCAGGCCGTCGCGCATGGTGGCGACGACTTCGTCGTGCGTCTGGCGCAGGTCGGCCAGCAGCTCGGGATCGGCCTTGTAGCCGCGCGCTTCCAGGCGGTCGGCCAGGCCGTTCAGGGCCAGGGCCGAGTCGCCGCAGACGAAGCCGTCATCCATGTAGCAGCGGCCCTGCTGGGCGGCGTCCACGTCGATGCGCAGCAGCGGACGCGGCAGCTTGAGTTCGTACTTCAGGGTTTCGTTGCTGCGCAGGCGCGTGCCCACGGCCAGCATGGCGTCGCAGCGCTGGTAGAAGGCCTCGACGGGCTTCTGGATGTTGTAGGCGCCCAGCGAGGCCGGGTCGTCCTCGGCCACGATGCCGCGGCCCTGGCCGGTGCTGACGATGCCGAAGCCCATGGCCTTCAGGCGTTGCACGGCGGCGCCGGCGTGGCGTGCACCGCCGCCCAGCCACAGCAGCGGACGGCGGGCCTGGGCCAGCTGGTCGGCCAGCGCGTCCAGCGCGGCTTCGCTGGGTGCCAGCACGGCCACCGGCAGCGGCGACAGGTCGGCCGGCATGTCTATCAGCGCCTGCTGGATGTCGATAGGAATCTCCACGCTCACCGGGCCCGTGGGCGCGGTCATCGCGGCCTGCACCGCGGCCTTGAGCGTGGACAAGCAGGTCTCGGCGCTCAGCACGCGGAAGGCGGCCTTGGAGACGGCCTTGAGCATGGTCAGCTGGTCCGGCGCCTCGTGGATGTACGACAGCTTCTTGTCCAGGTACTGGGTCTCGATCTGGCCCGTGATGTGCAAGAGCGGCGTGCCGGCCGTATAGGCCTCCACCAGGCTGCCGGCGATATTGCCGGAGGCCGGGCCGGTGCTGGTGATGCACACGCCCAGGCTGGAGGTGGAACGCGCGCAGGCGTCGGCCATATTGCCGGCGCCGGCCTCGCCGCGCGCCATCACGAAGCGCACCTTGCCACGCGCAAACATGGCATCGAGGATGGGCATGTTGTGGATGGAGATCACCCCGAACGCGGCCTTCACGTCGCAGTGCTCGAGGAATTCGGCAATGACGGCGCCGACGGTGATTTGGGTTGCGTTAGGCATGGCGGGAAAGGCCTCCGGAAACATCGATATGGCTGCCGGTCGTGTATGACGACAACGGCGTGGCGAGATAGAAAATGGCGCGCGCGGCTTCGGCGGGCGAGCCCAGGCGGCCCAGCGGAATGGACTTCTTGTGGGCCAGCTCGGCGCTCCACTGCTCCCAGGTCTGGCTTCTGTCCTCGCGGGCCTCGAAGCGGCGGCGCCACTGGCCGGACTCGATCAGGCCGACCAGGATGCCGTTGACGCGCACGCCCTTGGGCGCGAACTCGGTGGCCATGGAGCGCACCAGGTTCTTGAGGCCGGCGCGCGCGGCCGAGGTCGCGACCATGTGCGGCTCGGGCTGGGAGGCCAGCAGCGAGTTCACGCAGACGATGGCCGAACCCTCGCCGCGCTCGAGCTGCGGCAGAAAGGCACGCGTGGGATGCAGCACCGAGAAGAACTTCAGGTGCAGCTCCTCGGCCCAGGCTTCGTCCGTGGTGTTCTCGAAGGTCGAGACGCGGCCCTGGCCGGCGTTGTTGACGAGGATGGAAGCCGGGCCCAGGGCCGCTTCGCTGGCGCGGGCGAACTGCTGCACCTGCTCGGCATCGAGCACGTCGCAAGCCTTGGCGAACAGGCGCTCGCGGGCCTGAGGATGCTTCTCCTGCAACTGCTGCACGGCCTGCTCCAGGCGTTCGGGATTGCGGCCGCACAGGGCCACGCGTGCGCCCTGGGCCAGCAGCAGCTCCACCGTGGCCAGGCCTATGCCCGAGGAGCCGCCGGTGACGACGGCCGTGGCGTCGAGTTTGAAATCATGCATGGCCGCCTCCTGCGCGCCTTGAAGTGATGGACAGGACCTGCGCACCGGACTGCGGCCGGTAGTTGAGCAGTTCCGAAAGTTCGTCGGCCGCAGCGCATACGCTGGGCACCAGCTCCGTCTGGCGCTCGGCATCGATCTGGGCCGAGGCCAGGGTCACGCCCAGGGCCGCGACGACGCGGCCGCTGTGGTCGCGCACGGGCGCCGCGATGGTGGAGATCGAGCTTTCGTAGAAGCCCGCACCCGCCACATGGCCGCGCTCGCGGTCGGACTGGACCAGGTTGAACAGCTCGAGCACGGTCTGGGGCGTATTCGGCGAATGGCCTTCCAGGTGCTCCTCGGGGTAGAGGGCGCGCAGCTCGGGCAGCGACAGATCGGCCAGCAGAATGCGCCCCAGCAGCGTGGCATGGGCGGGCAGGCGCGTGCCCACGCGCACCGAGCTGGTCAACGGCGTCGGCGGCGTGACCTTGGCCACATAGACGATGTAGCGGCCGTCGCGCACCACGATGTTGCAGGGGAAGCGGATTGCCTCGCACAGCCGCGCGATCACGGGCTGGCCCAGCTCGGTCAGGTCCATGGAGGACAGGAACTCGAAGCCCAGGCGCAGCACGGACAGGCCCAGCCGGTAGTCGTTGCCGCCCTCGGCGCGCTGCAGAAAACCCATGCTCTCCAGCGTGTTGAGCATGCGGAACACCGTGGCGCGCGGCAGCTGCAGGCGGCGCGCCAGCTCGGGAGCGCCCAGCGTGGCGTTGCCGCGGCCGAACTCCTGCAGCAGGCGCAGGCCGCGCTCCAGCGCGGGCACCATGTACTTGTCGGAGCCGCCGTCGGCCAAGACGTTGTCGTTGTCGCTCATGGGGCGCTCAGTTCATGACGAAGCCGCCGTTGACGGGCAGCACCTGGCCCGTCACGAAGCGTGCGCCGTCCGACAGCAGATAGGACACGGCGCCCGAGACGTCCTCGGGGCCCTGCTCGCGCTGCAGCGCGCGCTGGTCGATGTAGAGGCGGTGGCGATGCTCGGGCACGTACTCGGTGGCCTCCACCAGCACCAGGCCGGGCGCCACGGCGTTGACGGTGACGTTGTCGCCACCCATTTCACGGGCCATGGCATGGGTCATGGCCATCACGGCGCCCTTGCTGGCCACGTAGGCCATCAGATTGGGCGCGCCCCACAGCGCGGTATCGGAAGCCAGGTTGACCACGGCGCCGCGGCCGCTGTCACGCAGCGCGGCGCGGCAGGCGCGGGTCATCAGCCAGACGCCGCGCACGTTGACGCTCATCACCTGGTCCCACTTCTCGAGCGCGATGTCGTCCATGCCCTTGCCGCCCGAATCGGTGACGGCGGCGTTGTTGACCAGACCGTCGAGGCCGCCCAGGGCCTGGACCGCCTGCTGCGCGCAATGCGCAATGGAGTCGGGCTTGCCGGCATCGAAGGCCACGCCATGGGCTTGCAGGCCCTTGGCACGCAACTGCTCCACGGCCTGGACCAGCAGCTCCTCGCGCAGATCGGCCAGCACGACCTGTGCGCCCTGCGTGCACAGCGTCTGTGCAAAGGCAAAACCCAGGCCGCGAGCAGCGCCGGTAACAAGGATCCGGCGCCCTGCGAGCGGCCCGGTGGAATGCGTGGTGTTCATGGCCATCCTGATCTGTTTTGTTTCAAATATGAAATAACACTTTTTTCTTGAAACAGATGGCAGTTTAGTGACGATCTTTTTCGGCGCCACCAAGGGGAAACCCCTAAGCGATACAAAAAATAACCAACCAGACGGACGCAAAAAAACCGCGGCCAGCGCGGTTGGGGAAAAGGATTGGCGTCAATGAAGCGGCCCGCCGTCGGGCGGCAGGCCAGGCAGGGACTGGAGGTGTCCCGATTTGATAGCTAGCAGCGCAAGTCAAAGGCTGGCTTCATCTAGGAAGCCATAGGGAATTCAGGCAGGAATTGCGCCAGCAGCTATCAAAGAATCAGCAGCTGGCGCAGGCCTTCAACGCAGCTGGCGCAGAAAGTCCGACACCACCTGCTGGGCATAGCGGCTGGCCACGGTACGCACGAATTCGGAGAAGTCGACATGGGCGTTGTCGTCGGCGCGGTCCGAGATGGTGCGCATGGCCGCAAACGGCACGCCGTAATCGAAGCAGGTCTGGGCCACGGCCGCGCCTTCCATTTCCACGGCCAGCACATGGTGGCCTGCGGCCTGCAGCTCGGTGCGCAGCCGGTCGCTGGCCTGGCGCGAACTGACGAACTGGTCGCCGCTGGCGATCAGCCCCTGGTGCACGCGGGCCGAAGCATGGGAGGCCGCGATGCCCGATTGCAGCGCGCAGGCCGCGGCCTGCACCAGGGCGTCCGTCATCGCGCCATCGCAGGCCTGGGTGCTGCAGCCATATCCCGGCATTTCCCAGCGCGGAAAGATCGGCGAGGCGTCCATGTCGTGCTGCAGGAACTGCCGCGCGATCACCACGTCGCCCACGTTGACGCCAGCCCCTATGCCGCCGGCCACGCCGGTGAACACGATGGCGCGCACGCCGAAGCGCTCGATCAGCGCTGCCGTGGTGGTGGCCGCGGCCACCTTGCCTATGCCCGACAGCGCGCACACCACCTCCTGCCCATGCAGCCGGCCCAGCCAGAAGTCGCGCCCCGCATGGCGCTGGCCTTGCATGCCTTCCATGGCGTCCACCAGGCCGTGTTGTTCTTCGGCAAGAGCACTGAGGATGGCGATGGTCATGGGTGGCGTGATTCCGGAGCGAGGGAGGGAAAAGACAAAAGCGGCACAAGGCCGCTTTGCTTCGTAGCGCAAGAGCGCGATTAGAGCATGAGGGTTTACTGCGCCACGATGTGGTGGCTCTTGACCACGGGCGCCCACAGCGCGGTCTCCTTGCGGATCAGCTCGCCAAAGGCCTCGCCCTTAACTACCCAGGGCGTCATGCCCTGGGACTTGAGCTGGTTCTGCGCGGCCTGGGTCTTCATGACCTTGTCGATGTCCTCGGCCAGCTGCTTGACCACTTCGGGAGGCGTGTTCTTGGGCGCCAGCACGCCATACCAGGACGAAACGGCAATGCCCGGAATGCCGGCCTCGGCCAGGGTCGGCACATTGGGCAGAAAGCCCGAGCGCGTGGCATCGGTCACGGCCAGGGCGCGCAGCTTGCCCGACTGCACATGGGGCAGCACGGTGGGCATGTTGGCGATCAGCATGGGGATGGTACCGCCCAGGGCATCGTTCAGGCCCTGGCCCGAGCCCTTGTAGGCCACGTGCATGATGTCGGCGCCCGACTTGTCCTTGAACAGCTCGCCGGCCAGATGCAGGCTGGAGCCCACGCCCGGCGAGGCATAGCTGACGGAATCGGGCTTGGACTTGGACAGGGCCACCAGCTCCTGAATGGTCTTGGCCGGCACCTGGGGATTGACGACGATCACATTGGCCGCACGCCCCATGGAGGCCACGGGCACGAAGTCGCCGAACACGTTGTAGGGCAGCTTGGGCATCAGCGTGGGATTGATGGTCAGATTGCCCTGGGGCACGACCAGCAGCGTGTGGCCATCGGGCTTGGCGCGCTTGACCATGTCGATGCCGATGTTGCCGTTGGCGCCGGGGCGGTTGTCCACGATGGCGGCCTGCTTGTACTCCTCGGTCAGGCCCGTGGCCAGGATGCGGGACAGGATGTCCACCGCGCCGCCGGCGGGGAAGGGCGCAATGATGGTGAACTGGCCGCTGGACAGCTGCTCGGCGGCACCGGCCGCGAACGCGGGGGAGATGGCGGCGGACAGCGCGGCGCTGCAGGCCAGCGCCAGGCAGGACTTGAGGAAGGCGGAGCGTTGCATGGTTTTTCTCCTCGGAGAGCGGGATTTCAAGAAGGCCAGAGGCCGATGCACATCAGACTTGATGCAGCGCAAAGGCCGGCGGGCAAAGACATGACACCATGGATGCCATGCTGAAATGGGCGGTGTTTGCGCGCACTTTGACACGCAAGCAAGACCGGTGCCACCGGCACAGCGCATGGTTGGAACGGGTCAGGACCGGGTCAGATGGCCAGGGAAGCCACGTTGTTGAGCACGGCGCGCACCACGCTGTACACGGTCAGCGCCGAGGTCTTGGGATTGGCCGCCAGGGGCTTGCCGCGCATGGTCAGCTCCATGGAGCCGAAAGCGCCGCGTGCTTCCACATGGTGCACGTTTTCATCGACGGCAGGGTCGGCGAACAGGCGCACCCTGGTCTTGTCCAGGCCCAGGCCTGCCAGCGACAGCGTGGCCGCCACATTGGCATTCTTGGGATAGAGCTGGGCCGCCTCGCGCGCCGTGCCTTCGAAGATGCAAAAGGCTTCGGTCAAGGCCGCCAGATCGCAGACCTGCTCGGCCGGCGTGCCGCTCCAGGCCTGGGGCGGCTTGCGGCCCGTGTAGACCACCGCCTCCAGCCCGCCCACGCGGGCCGCGGCCAGGGCATCGATGCCGCCGATGGCGCCCGACAGCAGTTGCACCTGGGTCTGGCCGGCCTCGGCCGCCGCCTGCACGCGCTCGGCCATGCCGGGCGCACTCAAAGCGCCTATCGAAGCCACCACGGCGGGAATGCCGCGCGCCAGCGCCGGCAGCACATGCTCTTCGATGGCGCTGTGGCCCGCGCACTCCACCACCAGATCGGGACGGGCCTCGGCGGGCAGGGCCGGCAGGATCAGCGCCTGCGGCGCCAGGCGGTCCACCGTCTGCTGGATCGCGGCGCTGACCTCGGGCACCAACACCCAGCGCACCTGCAGCCGGGCATCGCCGCTCAGCAACTCCAGAACGCTGGAGCCAATCGCGCCGCAACCAATCAATGCAATAGTTTTCATCTCACACTTCCTGAAAATACGCTGGCCCGGCGTGAAAGCGCATGCGTGATTGCCGTGCAGCAGCCATGAATGCGCGCAGACAGGTCAGCGCAAAAGATCCGGGTGCTGCTGGCGCAGATGGCCGGACAGGGTCTCGGCCGCCTCGCGCACCTGCTGCGCCCAGAGCTGGGTTTTTTCGGGCACCAGCTCGGTGAACGGGATGGCCACGGCCAGACCGGCCACCACCCGCCCGCTGCCGCCGCGCACGGGCGCGGCGATGCTGGAGACGCCAGGCTCGTAAAAGCCCTCGCCCATGGCGTAGCCGCGCTCGCGGTCCTGGGCCAGCAGGCGCATCAGGTCCTCGACATGGCGCGGCGTGCTTTCGGAGAATTGGGGCAGCTCGTCGCCGCCGAACACCGCGCGCAGCTGCGCGGCATCCATGTCCTGCAGCAGCGCGCGCCCCAGCACCGTGGCATGGGCCGGCAGGCGCGAGCCCACGCGCACCGCGCCCTGAAAAGCGCCGGTCGGAGCGATACGCGCCACATAGACCACCGAGGTGCCGTCGAGCAGAGCCAGGTTGCTGGTCATGCCCAGCGCATCGCACAGGCCCTGCAGCACCGGCTCGGCCAGCTGCGCCAGCGGCTGGGTCGACAGATAGTCGTAGCCCAGGCGCAGCACGGCCAGACCCAGCCGGTATTCGGTACCGCTGCGCTGCAGATATCCCGAGTTTTCGAGCGTAGTCAACATGCGGAACACCGTGGAACGCGGCAGCTGCAGGCTGCGCGCCAGCTCGGGCGCGCTCCACACGGGCTGGGCCGGGCCGAAGCAGGCCAGCAGCCGCAGTCCGCGTTCCAGCGCGGGCACGGTGTAGCGGTCGTTGTCGTTGGTCGAAATCTCGGAGGTATCGCTCATGGCTGTCGGCAGGTAGGAATGCGGGTACTTTGGTTCAACAAAGATGCCAGCTTCTGCGCGATCGCCTGGGGCTGTTCCACGGGCGAAGCATGGCCGGCGGCCGCAAGCGTACCGTAGTCGGCGCCCAGCAGTTCGGACCAGGCCTTGCAGGCCGCGGGAGGCGTGACCACGTCATGCTCCCCGACCCAGACCTGGACCGGCATGGACAGCCTTCCGGCCGCCTGCCCCAGGTCGCTGCCGCACAGCAGTTCCACCGCCTGCGCATAGCCTTGCGGCTGCATGCGGGCCGTGTTCCAGCGCACCCATGCGCGCACCGTCTCCGGTGCTGCGGCCGCAACCAGCCGCTGGTCGATCACGGCGGCCAGACCGGCAACGCCCTTCTCGGCCAGCGCCGCCAGACGTCCCTGGCGCACCTTGGCCTGCTGCTCGGCCTTGGCCGGCGCGCCGTAGCCGCCGGCCGGGCTGATAAGCACCAGCTGCTCGACCAGGCCGGAGGCCGTGCCGGCCAGCCTGGCCGCCATCAGCGCCCCCAGCGAATGGCCGACCAGAAGGCAGCGGCGCACGCCCAGAGCTTGCAGGGACTGCTCCAGAGCCCGCGCATAGTCGGCATCGCCGGGAGCGGGCCGGGTCAGCGGCGTGGACGCACCATAGCCCGGGGCATCCCAGGCCAGCACGCGCGCCTTGTCGCCCAGCGCCAGCGCCAGGTCCAGCCACGAAGCCGCGCCCGAGCTGATGCCGTGCAGCAGCACGACGGCGAATTCGTCCGCCGCATTGCCAGCCTCACGCCAGGCGACCTGGGAGCCATCGGGCAACTGCACCAGGCGCTCGGGAAAGGCGCGCTCCAGCTGCTGCACCTTGAGGGACAGCGTGTCCTGGTTCATGGCGCGGCTCAGCGCTTGATCTTGGCCAGCGGATGCTCGGGCGGATAGGTCGGGGTGATGGGCTTCTTGGCGCCCAGCATCACGCACATCAGAGCATCTTCGTCGCCGATATTGATCTCTTCGCGATACACGCCCGGAGGCACGGACACCACGTCGCGGTCGGTCAGGATGGTCTCGAAGCGCTGACCGTCCTTCTCGAGCACCAGCTTGAGCTTGCCGCGCATCACGAAGAACACTTCCTCGACATCGGTGTGCAGATGGGACGGGCCTTCGTGGCCGGCCGGGATCACCATGGTGGAGAAGGTGAAGTTCTCCGAGGGAATGGTGTTGCTGTCCGCAGCCACGCCCGTGCCGCCCGTGCCGATGTAGCGCATCTGGCCGCGGCGGTACTTGGGGTCGAAATCGGCCTGGAACTTCAGCGCGTCGAAGTCGTACTTGCGTGTGGCAAAGCGCGCGATGCGCGTGTTCATCCAGTCTTCAAAGCTGGCGCCCTCGGGCTGGTCCCAGCTGCGGGGGGTGTTTTGTGCGGAGTCTGTCATTGGTCTCTCCTGTAAGCGCTGACATATGGCAAAAGCCTTTGGCTTTTGTTTTACCAATAAAACACAGTTCATTTGGTGAAACGATTATAGAAAAACTGCCGACCCGACCACAAGTACGGGATGTCACCTATATCGGGAATCCCGCCGTCCCGGCCTCGGTAAACGGCGGGGATGGGCAAAAAAAAAGGCTATGTCCCCGTTGAGTGTGGAAAAACGCCGATAGCCGCGAGGAGCATGGCTTGCGGGGTTGGCAGGC
>NZ_JBFYGN010000031.1:0-49627 GCF_041079535.1 Comamonas guangdongensis
TGCGATGTGCGAGGCGTGGGAAAAAGATCCAAGTCGCTTTAGACTTCATCCGCACCATCTCACTGTGGGACTGAACATCTAAGCAGATTTCGATGATGGAGCGAAATTCGCAGTCGCTCACGCCAAAGCAATTGCAATGGCTGATCACAGCCAGAAGCAATGTCAAGCGGCTCTTTCTGGGAAATTCAAGAGGTGGCCTTGTAGCTGTGTCTTCTGTCGGCTGGGGAATGGTTTGTGCGAGTTTTTCACGTGCTGCAGGCGTTGACTGGAAGCTCGCGCCCCACCAGATGAGGCGGCTCTACGCATATACCTTCGTACGCCACCGCCTGGGAGACATGCTGTTCCTCAAGGAGCAGTTCAAACATTCCAGCATCGATATGACGCAACTCTATGGCTCAGACCCATTGCAGGACGTGGCACTGTACGACGACATCCTCAGCGAGTTGATAGCTTATAAGGCCGGCGTGGTGGCGCAGTGGTTGGAAAAAGATGAGCCACTGGCTGGAGGTGCTGCTCCCAGGCTTATGGAAATGCGGGCCAATGACTTTGACAACCGAAAGGAGCTCCTCATTGAAACGTCGCGGCGTGTCAATATGCGCTCCACAGGGCATTCGTGGTGCCTAGCACAGGACGAGGGTTGTGGTGGCTCGGGGATCTATGCCAAAGGAACCTGCGGCGATTGCCGTAACGGCGTGATCGATCGTAGGTTTATCCCAATCTGGCAGGAGGCCTATCGCCACCACAAGGAGTTGCGCATGGATGCCCAGGAACTGGGGCCTGGGGTGGTGATGCGGGTGGAGAGGGATCTGAACCAGGCGGCAAAAATCCTCAAAGACTTGGGAGTTGAGGTAGACGCGGAGGAAGGCGATGGCCAAATCGCTCCCCGCTAGGTCGAAAGTTGCTGGCATCGCCAACGATGCACCCAGGAAACGGGATCGCGAGCGTACGCAGCAAGAACTGAGTCTGGCTCTGATTCGCGTGCAACAGAGCGGCAAGAAGGTCACCCTCAAGGCTGTGGCGGATGAAGCGAAAGTGTCCCCCCCGCTGATTCACAATCGCTACCCCGAATTCGCCGAGCAGGTTCGGGCGGTTATGGGCAAGGCCGTGCGCCAGCAGCGTGACGAGATGGAAGATCTCCGGATCAAGGAGAAGGGGAAAAACCGCAAGCTGCGGAAGTTGGTGATCAGTCAGTTGGTGGAGATCATCAGGCTGGCATCAGTGAATGAAGCCCTACGCATAGAGCAGTCTCTAGAGAAGGCTATCGGCGAAGGAAAGATCGTCAGAGGAACGTTTAAAAATAAGTCTGATCTCTGAAGGCTACAAATTATTTACTTATAAAAATCCATTAATTTTCAAGTGCTTAAATGATTAGTAAATTTACAAGGAATCTTAAGATATGAGCATCTGGTCCATAGACGCCCAGACCGTCACCCATAGCATCCAGTTGGCGGTGGCGCCGGTTTTTTTTCTCACGGCCGTGGCCGGCATGATTGGCTCGGTGGCAGGACGGCTGGCGCGCATCATCGATAGAGCGCGCAAGCTGGAAGAGAGCCTGCGCACCGCCACCGATCATGAGCAGATTGCCCGCAGCCTGACGGAGCTGCACTTTCTGCGCGAACGCGGGCGTCTGGCCAATATCGCCATCGGCCTGCTGACGCTGTGCGGGGTCTCCATAGGCCTGACCATCGTGCTGCTGTTCGTGGGCGAGGCCTATGGCGTCAGCGGCCATCGCTATGCCGTGGTCAGCTTCTTGATCGGCGTGCTGGCCTTTGTCTCTGCGCTGTGCTGCTTTCTCTGGGAAACCATCATGGCCACGCGAATTCTGGACTTCCACATGCTGAGCCAGGCCAAGGCCGCGGTGCGGCATGTGGACTCCGAGCGCCGGCCCTGAGCGCGGGCATCAGCCCTCCATGGGCTCGAGCCAGGCCTTGGCCGCCTGGATCACGCAATCGGTGAGGCGCTGCAAGCTGGCCTGGGCGCTGCGCGTATGGCACCAGTACATGGGGATGTAGAGGTCGTGGCCGGGCAGCAGCTCGACCAAGTGGCCATGCTGCAGCAGGGTCTCCATGATCTGCACGGGGTGCATGCCCCAGCCCATGCCCAGCTCCAGGGCGCGCGTATAGCCCTGGTTGGAAGGCAGGAAGTGGCGCGCGGCATTGCGCCGTCCGTCCACGCCCAGTTTCTGCAGCCAGACGTCCTGCAGACTGTCCTTGCGGCCGTAGCACATCATGGGCGCCCGGGCCAGGGCCTGGGGCGTAATGCCCTCGCGCAGATGGCGGGCGATGAAATCGGCACTGGCCACGGCCGTGTAGCGCATGCGGCCCAGAGGCCAGGTATTGCAGCCCGTGATGGCGGTGCCCGTTGCCGTCACCGCGGCCATCACTTCCCCCTCCCGGATGAGCTTGGCCGTGTGATCCTGGTCATCGATGCTGATGTCCAACAGCTCGTTGCTGTTCCGCGTGAAGGCCGTCATGGCATCCATGAACCAGGTCGAGAGCGAGTCCGCGTTCACCACCAGCTTCAGCGAGGCCAGGGCGGTCTGGCCCTCCGGCACCAACTCGGGGTTCTTGCGGCGCAGATCGTTTTCCAGCAGCGCCACCTGCTCCACGTGCAGGCACAGCCGCCTGCCGGCCTCGGTGCCGGTGCAGGGCTGGCCGCGCAACACCAGCACCTGGCCCACGCGCTCTTCCAGCTGCTTGATGCGCTGCGATACCGCCGAGGGCGTGATGTGCAGCTTGCGGGCCGCGCGCTCGAAGCTGCCTTCGCGCACCACGGCCGACAGGGCTTCGAGCCCGGTGTAGTCGAGCATTAGATATTCTTAATTTGCTTGAGTAAATGTAATTTTATTGAGGTCTTTGGGCGTCGCACAATGCCGCCCATGTTGTCTACTCATCTTTCTTCGGCCTGGACTGCGGGCTTCACGGTCTGTGCCTCGCTTCTCATCTCCATCGGTGCCCAGAATCTGTATGTGCTGCGTCAGGCCGTGCAGGGCGAGCACATTCGCGCCTGCGTCACCTGGTGCGTGATCAGCGATGCCTTGCTGGTGACTTTCGGCGTGCTCGGCATGTCGCAGATGCTGCTCAGCTATCCGGAACTCGCCTATTACCTCACGCTCGGCGGAGTGGCATTTTTGCTGGCCTATGGCCTGTTCTCGCTGCGCCGCATGCTGGTCGCAACCGATGCGGCCCTGCCCGGCGATCAGGGGCAGATGCGGTCGAGAAGCCTGCGGAATGTGCTGGGCGCGCTGGTCGCCATCACCTTGCTCAATCCCCATGTATACCTGGACACCGTGCTGCTCATGGGCTCCATAGGCGCGCGCCAGCAGGGGGCGGGGCGCTGGTTCTATGTGCTGGGCGCGGCCAGCGCCAGCCTCTCATGGTTCTTGCTGCTGGCTTTTGCGGGCCAGCGCATGAGGCGGGTGTTTGCCCATCCCAAGGCCTGGCGCGTCATGGACGGCCTGACCGCGGTGATGATGTTCGGCCTGGCCTGGTGGGTGGCCGGCAGCGTCTGGGACCTTGGGGATTAAGCGTCCTAGTCGGGTGCCGTCTGCTCCCAGAGGCCCACGGCTTCGATCAGGTTCCAGTTATTGCATTCGATGCGGTAGAAGGCGGTGGCGCCGGTCTTCTGGCTCTGGCCCTCGATCACCACCAAATGCTTGCCTTGGCGCTTGGCTTCGGAGAGCGGGCGGATCTTGTCGTACTGGTGCTTTTCCGCAATATCGCCGCGAAAGGCAATCGTCACCTGCTCGCGTCTCGGATAGTAATCCTTGGCGTATTTGGCCAGGGTGCGTTCGGCAACCAGAGTTGCCATATCGGGCGAGGCGGAGCTGTTCATCGTGTGTCTCTTCGTGGTTGGCTTGCAGTGCGCAATATTATGGTAATTGTTGCATTTTGTATCTTAACTGAGCGCTGCCGCATCTTGGTAGTTTTGCCAACTTCGACACCCGCCCGTCAGACCGGAAGCTGCAGGCCGGTCTTGACTTGCTCCAGCGCAATCGAGGTGCTGTAGCGGCGGATGTTGTCGTCACCCTCGAACAGCCGCCGGGTGATGGCCTGGTAGTCCTCCATATCGGAGGCCGTGACGACCAGAACGTAGTCCGTCTCGCCGGTCACGTAAAAGCACTGCTGCACGGCAGCTTCCTTGGCGATGCGGGCGCGAAAGTCGCGTGACAGATCGGGCCGGTCATTGACCAGCTGCACGCTGATCACGGCCGTCAGCGTGCGGCCGACTCGTGCGGGGTCCAGCACGGCCACATTGGCCGCGATCACGCCTTCCTCGTGCAGGCGCTTGATGCGGCGCTGCACGGCGGGGGCCGAGAGATTGACATGCTCGGCAATCACGCGCTGGGGCGTGAGATTGTTGCGCTGCAGTTCGGCGAGGATGGCGCGGTCAAAGGAGTCTAGGTCGGCGGCGGGCATGGTGGCGGCTGGAGAAGAGGGCGAGAGAGCGAAACTTGCACAAAACTGGCAAAAATCAAGCGATTTTCACGCGGTGCATGCAATATCGTACGTCGCTATGTCGAAAAATCGTTGGAATCACTGGTGGCCCTTGCTGGCCGTATTGGGCTCGGTCACTTCCCTGGGGGTGGGCACCTCTCTGGCCAAGCAATTGTTTCCGCTGGTGGGCGCGCAGGGCACCTCGGCCTTGCGCGTGGGATTTGCGGCGCTGATTCTGGTCTGCGTATGGCGCCCCTGGCGTTGGCCGCTGAATCGCCAGCAGGCCTGGTCGCTGCTG
The DNA here is from genome assembly GCF_041079535.1 of Comamonas guangdongensis. Lineage (NCBI taxonomy): Bacteria > Pseudomonadati > Pseudomonadota > Betaproteobacteria > Burkholderiales > Comamonadaceae > Comamonas > Comamonas guangdongensis. Next base: position 4,735 of record NZ_JBFYGN010000031.1, read on the forward strand.
CGCTTCGGCGTGGTGCTGGGGGGAATGAACCTCATGTTCTACATGGCGCTGCGCAGCATTCCCTTCGGACTGGCGGTGGCCATCGAGTTTTCGGGGCCGCTGGCCGTGGCCATCTATCACTCGCGCCGGCCCGTGGACTTTGTCTGGCTGGCGCTGGCCGTGGCCGGGCTGGCCTTGATTCTGCCCATAGGCATCGGTGCCGGCGGCGCTTCCGCGCTGGCGCTCTCGCCCGTAGGCATTGCCTGCGCGGTGGGCGCTGCCGTCTGCTGGGCCTTGTACATTCTGCTGGGCCAGCGCATGAGCCATGTGCCCAGCGGCCAGGCCGTCTCCCTGGGACTGGCCTGCGCGGCACTGGTGGTCGTGCCCTTTGGCGTGGCCGAAGCCGGCGCTAAGCTGCTGGCCCCGTCGGTGCTGCTGTTCGGCCTGATGGTGGCGGCCATCTCCAGCGCCTTGCCCTATACGCTGGAGATGCTGGCCTTGCGTCGCCTGCCGCCCGGGACCTTTGGCATCGCGCTCGCGACCGAGCCTGCCGTTGCGGCCCTGATGGGCATGCTGCTGCTCGGCGAGCATCTGGCGCCGGTGCAGTGGCTGGCTATCGTCTGCATCATGGGCGCGGCCATGGGCAGCGCGATGACGCGGCCCGGTGCCAAGAGCGCCGCGCCCCAGGCTCCGGCGACGACCGCGGGTTGAATCTGATGCTAGTGAAAAAAGAGCTTTTTGCGCTGGATGGCTATTGGTTCTAAGCCTGCAGCCGATAGAAATGCAGGTGCTCCGAGCGCTGCAAGCTCCCTTTTTTGCGGGCTAAGCCTCGCTCTGCGGCGCGCTGCTTGGCAGGCACCGCCATGTCTTCGCGCTCGTTGCCGCCCGCTTCCATGAGGCCCGCGCCAGGCTTGACCGAAGCCGGATAGGGGGCATTCGGCCTGCCTTGAATTGGGGTGTCGGCCTGCGCGTGCTTGTAGGACGGATCGCCTGTTCAAAGCCGGGGCAAGATGCTACAAACTCCCCATACGGTAGCGAATGCCTTGCAACTTCGCGGCACTGTTCGCCTTGGGGTGTCGCCAGGGGAGGTCGTATGGATGTCATCAGCAACACTGCTGCGCGTTACGTTCATCTGCGCGAGGAGGAGATGTCGGTCAACGAGTTCCTGGCCCTGTGCCAGCGTGATCCCATGGCTTACGAAAGCTCTGCCCGGCGCATGCTGGAAGCCATGGGTGAGCCAGAGATGGTGGACACGCGCAACGACCCACGACTGTCACGTTTGTTCGCCAACAAGGTCATCCGCCGCTATCCGGCTTTCTCCGAGTTCTACGGCATGGAGGACTCGATAGAGCAGGTGGTGAGTTTCTTCCGCCATGCGGCCCAGGGGCTGGAAGAGCGCAAGCAGATCCTGTATCTGCTGGGGCCGGTGGGCGGCGGCAAGAGCTCGATTGCCGAGCGCCTCAAATACCTGATGCAGAAGGTGCCGTTCTATGCGCTCAAGGGCTCCCCGGTGAACGAATCTCCGTTGGGCCTGTTCGACGCTGTGGAAGACGGGCCCGTGCTGGAAGAGCAGTTCGGCATCCCGAGGCGCTGCCTGCAGCATGTGCTCTCGCCCTGGGCCGTCAAGCGCCTGGAAGAGTACGGCGGCGACATCCGCCAGTTCCGCGTCGTCAAGCGCTATCCCAGCATCCTCAGGCAGGTGGCGATTGCCAAGACCGAGCCCGGCGACGAGAACAACCAGGACATCTCCAGCCTAGTGGGCAAGGTGGATATCCGCAAGCTCGAGAACTATGCCCAGGACGATACCGATGCCTACAGCTACTCGGGCGGCCTGTGCCTGGCCAACCAGGGTCTGCTGGAGTTCGTCGAGATGTTCAAGGCCCCCATCAAGGTGCTGCATCCGCTGCTCACCGCGACGCAGGAGGGCAATTACAAGGGTACGGAGGGTTTTGGCGCAATTCCCTTCGATGGGCTGGTGCTGGCACACAGCAACGAGAGCGAGTGGAAGGCGTTTCGCAACAACCGCAACAACGAAGCCTTTCTGGACCGTATCTATATCGTCAAAGTGCCTTACTGCCTGCGCGTCTCCGAAGAGGTGAAGATCTACGAGAAGCTGATCCGCGAATCCTCGCTGGCCCATGCTGTGTGCGCTCCGGGCACGCTGAAGATGATGGCGCAGTTCTCCGTGCTCACGCGCCTGAAGGAGCCGGAGAACTCCAGCATCTTCAGCAAGATGCAGGTCTACGACGGCGAGAGCCTCAAGGACACGGACCCGCGTGCCAAGAGCTACCAGGAGTATCGCGACTATGCGGGCGTGGACGAGGGCATGACCGGCATCTCCACGCGCTTTGCCTTCAAGATCCTGGCCAAGGTCTTCAACTACGACAGCACCGAGGTGGCGGCCAACCCCGTGCACCTGATGTATGTGCTGGAGCAGCAGATCGAGCGCGAGCAGTTCCCTGCCGAACTCGAAACCAAATACATAGGCTTCATCAAGGAATACCTGTCGCAGCGCTATGCCGAGTTCATTGGCAAGGAGATCCAGACCGCCTATCTGGAAAGCTATAGCGAGTACGGCCAGAACATCTTCGACCGCTACGTCACCTATGCCGACTACTGGATCCAGGACAGCGAGTACCGCGACACCGACACCGGCGAGGTGTTCGACCGCAACGCGCTCAATGCCGAGCTGGAGAAGGTCGAGAAACCCGCGGGCATCGCCAATCCCAAGGACTTCCGCAACGAGATCGTGAATTTCGTGCTGCGCGCGCGTGCCAATCACCAGGGCAAGAATCCGAGCTGGACCAGCTATGAAAAGCTGCGCCTGGTGATAGAGAAGAAGATGTTCTCCAACACCGAGGAGTTGCTGCCCGTCATCAGCTTCAACGCCAAGGCCAGTGCCGAGGACGCGCGCAAGCACGAAGACTTTGTCACGCGCATGGAGGCCAAGGGCTACACGCCCAAACAGGTGCGTCTGCTGTGCGAATGGTATTTGCGCGTGCGCAAGAGTAGCTGATGGCCCGCTGGTTCTGCGTCATGCAGGGGGTATAGATGGCATTACAAATCATCGACCGCAGGCTCGCAGGCAAGAACAAATCGGTGGGCAATCGCGAGCGTTTTGTGCGTCGCTTCAAGGAACAGATCGCCGAGGCGGTGCGGCGTGCCGTTGCCAAGCGCGACATCCGCCATATTGACCAGGCCGAGAACATCACCATTCCCCGCAAGGACATCCACGAGCCGGTGTTCCGCCATGGCTCGGGCGGCGTGCGCGACTCTGTGCACCCGGGCAATAGTGACCATGTGCGCGGCGACCGCATTCCCCGGCCTCAGGGCGGCGCGGGTGGTTCGGGTTCCCAGGCCAGCGACAGCGGGGAGGGCGAGGACGACTTCACCTTCACCCTGACCAAGGAAGAGTTCATGGAACTGTTCTTTGAAGACCTGGCCTTGCCGCGCCTGCTGCGCACCCAGATCGCTAGCACGTTGCAGTATAAGACGCGCCGCGCCGGCTACAGTCACGACGGCACGCCGCACAATCTGGCGGTGGTGCGCACCATGCGCGGAGCCCTGGGGCGGCGCATCGCCTTGACCAAGGCACCGCACCGCGAGCTGCAGCGGCTGCAGGAGGAGCTCGATGCCTTGCTGGCCCAGGACGACGGCACCAGCGAGGCCGTGGCCGAGCTGCAGCGGCGCATAGACGCGCTCAAGGCGCGCATGGGCAAGGTGGCTTTTCTCGATCCCCTGGATCTGCGCTTTCGCAACCGCACCAAGGTGCCCGTGCCCAGCAGCCAGGCCGTGATGTTCTGTGTGATGGATGTGTCCGGCTCCATGGACGAGGAGCGCAAGGATCTGGCCAAGCGCTTCTTCATCCTGCTGTATCTGTTTCTCACGCGCCACTACGAGAAGATCGAGATCGTCTTCATCCGCCACCACACCCAGGCCGCCGAGGTCAACGAAGACGAGTTCTTCCATTCGCAGGAGAGCGGCGGCACGGTGGTCAGCAGCGCGCTGGTGCTGCTCGACCAGATCATCCGCGCGCGCTATCCGGTGGGCGACTGGAACATCTACGTGGCCCAGGCCAGTGACGGCGACAACTTCCAGGACGACGGCAACAACTGCCGCAATCTGCTGGCCGAAAAAATCCTGCCGCTGGTGCGTTACTACGCCTATGTGCAGGTGGTGCAGGAAGAGCAGAATCTGTGGGAAGAATATAGCCAGCTGGCGCCGCTGTTTCCCCACTTCGCCATGCGCAAGGTGTCCGAGCCCGGTGAGATCTATCCCGTGTTCCGCGACCTGTTCAAGAAAGAGGGGGCGGTATGAACCTCTCTCAGTATCCCGTGCTGGCCCCCAGCTCCGGCGCCCACCATGGCAGGGCGACGGTCGTGAACGAGCGCACCCCGCGCGACGTGCCCCTCGCGCCGCTGCCGGCCGGCAAGCGACCCGCGCATCCGCTGCCCGATCCCAGCGACTGGACCTTCGAACTGATAGAACGCTACCACGCCGTCATTGCGGCCACGGCCGAGCGTTACGGCCTCGATACCTACCCCAACCAGCTCGAAATCATCACCGCCGAGCAGATGATGGATGCCTACGCCAGCGTGGGCATGCCCGTCAATTACCGCCACTGGAGCTATGGCAAGGAGTTTCTCGCCACCGAGCGGCGCTACCGGCGCGGCACCATGGGGCTGGCTTACGAGATCGTCATCAACGCCAATCCCTGCATCAGCTATCTGATGGAGGAAAACAGCACGGCCATGCAGGCGCTGGTGATCGCCCACGCGGCCTATGGCCACAACAGCTTTTTCAAGAACAACTACCTGTTTCGCATGTGGGCCGATTCGGGCAGCATTATCGACTACCTGGTCTATGCGCGCGACTACGTGTCCCAGTGCGAGGAACAGTACGGCCTGGATGCGGTGGAGCAGCTGCTGGACTCCTGCCATGCACTGGCCAACTTCGGTGTCGATCGCTATTGCCGCCCCTCCAAGAAAAGCCTGGCCCGCGAGCGCGCCGAGCGCGAGCAGCGCGAGGCCTATGTGCAGCAGCAGGTCAACGTGCTGTGGCGCACCCTGCCGGAGCGCCGCGGCAAGGACAGCACGGCCCAGGAAAACGAGCGTTTTCCCAAGGAGCCGGAGGAAAACATCCTCTACTTCATCGAGAAGAACGCCCCTTTGCTTGAGCCCTGGCAGCGCGAGATCATGCGCATAGTGCGCAAGATCGCCCAGTACTTCTACCCGCAGCGCCAGACCCAGGTGATGAACGAGGGCTGGGCCACCTTCTGGCACTACACCCTGCTCAACACCTTGTATGACGAGGGCTGGCTCACCAACGGCGTGATGATCGAATGGCTGTCATCGCACACCAATGTGATCTACCAGCCGCCGGCCGGGCACCGCGCCTACAGCGGCATCAATCCCTATGCGCTGGGCTTTGCGATGTACCGCGACATTCGCCGCATCTGCCAGAACCCCACCGAGGAAGACCGGCGCTGGTTCCCCGACATGGCCGGCACGCCCTGGTTGCCGGCGCTGCACCATGCCATGCGCAACTACAAGGACGAGAGCTTTGTCGGCCAGTTCCTGAGCCCGCAGCTGATGCGCGACATGCGGCTGTTCGCGATACACGACGACCCCAGCGACCGCGAGCTGCTGGTCAGCGCCATCCACGACGAGGACGGCTACCGCACGCTGCGCCAGCTGCTGTCCCAGCAGTACGACCTGGGGGTGCGCGAGCCCAATATCCAGGTCTGGAACGTGAACCTGCGCGGCGACCGCTGCCTGACCCTGCGCCACACCCAGTACCAGGGCCGGCCTCTGGCCGACGATGCGTTGGAGGTGCTCAAGCATGTGGCGCGTCTGTGGGGCTTTGGCGTCAAGCTGGAAAGCGTCAATGGCGACGGCGTGACACCCACGCTGCTGCATTCCGTGCCGGCTCCAAGCAACTGAGTGTTTCGACGTGTATCCCAGTTGAATGGGTCATCCGTGCCGGTGGCATTGAGCGGCGGATTTCGGCCAGAAGCAGCTATCGGGCAGCCCTGCCAACCTGAATGTTCTGTGCTTTCTGTATAGAACTCTGCGAATGCATCTGAAGATGCGTCAATGTTCAGAAGAATCTTCGAGTCAATCGGTGACGGCCGTACAAACCGGCAGGGCACATGCAGCTATCTCAGAATCACAAACGAGACCTCATAGTCGTTCTAAGCTTTTTGGCTTGTATAGGGCTCATGTTTTTGGCCAGCTTTATTCCGTCCACTGAACAACGATGTCAGGCAACTTGTAGCCAACAGGGTCTGGAGTGGCGCAGGGTATATCAGCATCTGCCCGAGATGACGGCAGGCATGAGAGGCAGAGGTCCCTGGGAATGTCATTGTGTGCCAAAGGCCTCCGAGCGGGCCAGTAACTAGGGAGCAAAAAAAACGCTGCCATAGGGCAGCGTTTTTTGTCGACAGAAGCGCTTAGAACGCAGGCACCACGGCGCCCTTGTACTTTTCCAGGATGAACTTCTTCACGTCGGGCGTGTGCAGAGCGTTCATCAACTTGGCGATGTCGGCGCCATTGGCGCGGTCCTTGCGAGCCACGACGATATTGGTATAGGGCGAATCCGCGCCTTCGATGAACAGCGCATCCTTGGTGGGGTTGAGCTTGGCTTCGATGGCGTAATTGGTGTTGATCAGGGCCAGATCCACGTCACCCAGGGCACGCGGCAGCAGAGGGGCTTCGAGTTCCTTGAACTTGAGCTTCTTGGGGTTCTTGACGATGTCCAGCGGCGTGGGCGTCAGGCTGTTGGGGTCCTTGAGCCCGATCAGGCCATGCTTGGCCAGCAGGATCAGGGCGCGGCCGCCATTGGAGGGGTCGTTGGGGATGGCGACCGTGGCGCCGTCCTTCAGGTCCTTGATGTTCTTGATCTTGTGCGAGTAGACGCCGAAGGGCTCCACATGGACCTTGCCGTTGGGCACTTCGACTAGGTCGGTCTTGCGGTCCTTGTTGTAGCTGTCCAGATAGGGCTTGTGCTGGAAGAAATTGGCGTCCAGCTGCTTGTCCTGCACTGCGGCATTGGGCTGCACATAGTCGCTGAACTCCTTGATTTCCAGATCGATGCCCTGGGCCTTGAGCGCGGGCTTGATGTGGTTCAGGATTTCAGCGTGGGGCACGGCAGTGGCGCCGACCTTGAGCACTTCGCCGGCCTGGGCCGACAGTGCCAGAGTGGCAATAGCGATAGCAGAGAGAGCTTTCTTCAACATGGGTTCTGACTTTCTTCAGCAGGTTGCGATAAATCCACTGGGCTTGCGTGGGCCGCGGTGAAGCAAGGTGCATAGTCTAGTGCCGCGCACCGATGCTTGCAGGACATTTTTCTTATTTAGTTATAAGAACGTCGCTTTTTATTCAAATCCATCGATCGAAGAACCGCCTATGAACCCCGAAACCCTGGAGCGCCTGCTGCAGGTGCAGATGCCTTACGGCAAATACAAGGGCCGCTTGATTGCCGACCTGCCCGGCAACTACCTGAACTGGTTTGCGCGCGAGGGCTTTCCTAAGGGCGAGCTCGGGCGTTTGCTGGCGCTGATGCACGAGCTGGACCACAACGGACTGTCGCCTCTGCTGGCTCCGCTGCGGCAGGCGGCGGGCCTGCCGCCGTCGCCCAAGGGCTGAAGCGGCAGTGTTGCCCCGAGACTCAGGAGCGCGAAGCCAGCATATAGTCCACCGCCATGTTAGACAGCGCGCGCACGCCATAGATCAGCGCCGATTCATCGGCATAGAACAGCGGCGAGTGGTTGTTGGGCGCGGTGTTCGGGTCCTTGTCCTTGGGGGTCACACCCAGGTAGAAGAACATGCCGGGCGCTTGCTGCTGGTAGAAGGAAAAGTCTTCGGAGGCCGAGGACTTGGGCTGCAGGCCGAAGTTGCCGGGGCCGGCCACGCGTTCCAGCGTGGGGCCCATCTTGGCCACTAGATCGGGTGGGTTGACCACGGCGTTGTACAGCTCTACGACCTTCACCTTGGCCTTGGCGCCCGAGCTTTCGGCAATGTGCTCGGCCGTGGTTGCCAGGCGCTTGTGGATGTCCTTCTTCATGCCCTCGTCATAGGTGCGGATGGTGCCTATCATCGCGACCTTGTCGGGAATGATGTTCATGCGGTTGCCGCCGTTGATGGCCCCCACCGTCACCACTGCGGGCTCCAGCGAGATATTGGACTGGCGGCTGATGATGCTCTGGATGCCGGTGATGATCTGCGCGCTGGCCACAATGGGGTCGACGCCGGACCAGGGGCGTGCGCCATGCGTCTGCTTGCCGCTCACGTCGATCCAGAACTGGTCCACGGCCGACATGGCCGGACCCGGGCGCCAGGCGATCCAGCCCGCGGGATAGCTGCTTGACACATGCAGGCCGAAGACGGCATCGACCTTGGGGCTCTGCATCACGCCTTGCTTGACCATTTGCTTGGCGCCCCAGATCTTCTCGCCGTCGGGCTCGAAGGTCGCGGGCGACTCTTCGGCCGGCTGGAAGATGAACTTCACGCTGCCGGGCAACTGCTCCTTCATGCCGGCCAGCACCTCGGCCGTGGCCATCAGCATGGCGGTGTGGGTGTCGTGGCCGCAGGCATGCATCACGTCCACCTCCTTGCCCAGGTACATGCCCTTGGCCCTGGATGCGAACGGCAGGTCCACCTGTTCCTTGACCGGCAGCGCGTCCATGTCGGCGCGCAAAGCCACGACCGGACCGGGCTTGCCGCCCTTGAGCAGACCGACGACACCGGTCACGGCCACGCCGGTTTTCACCTCCATGCCCAGCTTGCGCAGATGCTCTGCCACCAGTGCGGAGGTGCGCGTTTCCAGATTGCCCAGCTCGGGGTGTTCGTGGATGTCGCGGCGCCAGGCGATGAGCTTTTGCTCTATGGCCTTGGCCCGCTCGTCGATCTGCGCATGCAGGGCCTGGGCCTGTGGCGTGGTGGTGGCAGCCGACGCGGCTGGAACCGCAGCTGCTGGGGCGGTCTGGGCCTGCACCGCCAGACTGCTGCTTGCCAGCGCGGCAGCTATGGCGCCGGCCAGCGCCAGTTTTTTGAAGCCGAAGCGGGAATGGGCGGCAAATGCCTGCATGCGAGTCTCCTTGTTATATGCAAGCCAAAGATGCTAGCAAGCGCTGCAGCCCTGCCTTGCCGCATCGGAGACTGTTTTCATGGGGCAGCCATGCCAAAACAGAACAGCCCCATGCGCGCTCAGACGTCATGGGGCTGTTCCGGGCCCTCGGCAGCCATGGAGACCGGCGAGGGCAGGGGTGCAGAGGCTTATTTGGCGGAGGCGCGAGCGGCTTCTGCCTTGGCCTTGGCTGCATCTGCCTTGCGTTGCAGCTCGGCGGCTTCGGCTTCGGCGGCCTTGGCTTCGGCTTCCTTCTTGGCGGCGGCTTCCTTTTCCGAAGGCGTCATGGCACCGGCAATGGCGCTGCCGGCCATGGTGCCGGCCACGGCACCCACGGCTGCTGCGCCCATGGTGCCCATCATGCTCGGGCCTTTGGCGGCAGGTGCGGCTGCAGCCGGTGTGGCAGCAGCTGCAGGTGCTGCAGTGGCTGCTGCTGGAGCTGCTGCCTTGGGGGCCGCGGCTGCGGGTGCCACGGGCGCAGGCTGTGCCGGGGCCTTGCTGCCGATGCTCGCGGGGCGCACGGTCTTGCCGCCGCCCAGACGCTTGGCCTGGGCCAGCGAAGGCGCGGTCAGCGATGCGATTGCGATGGCAATCACGGAGGCGGTAGCACGGTAAGAAATCTTCACTGATCGTTTTCCAATCTTGGTTGACATAGGTATCCGCGCTGGGCGCAGCTACACAGCAACCTGCAGACGCTTGTGCGTGCTGGATTGCCTGCTATGTATTTAGGGGGTAGGGGAGAGATTTCAAGAGCCGGGGGCTGAAACCGCGCATGGGATGCAGGAACCCTGGCTCCGGCCACCGCTTGTTGTGTGCTTTATGGGGTGGCAGCGGTATTTTAGAGACATCGGTGTCTTGCCTGAGGCTGCAATAGCCCTTTGACGCCACCAGCATTCAGGCATGAAAAAGCCCCGCAGCGCTTGAAGCGCATGCGGGGCCTGCTATCGGAAATCAAGCCCGCTGATGCAGGCTCACCCAGTCCAGAAAGCGGCTCATGTACTTGGTCAGGAAGTCGTGGCTTGCGGGGCCGATATTGCCATCAGCATCGATCAGGCCCTCTTTCCACTGCACAAAGCCTTCGGGCTGCTGCATGGTGGGCATGTCCAGAAACACAAAGATATTGCGCAGATGCTGCTGGGCCATGGCGGTGCCCGCGCCGCCCGGAGAGCTGCCTATGACCGCCGCGGGAATGCCGCTCCAGGCCGACTGTCCATAGGGGCGGCTGCCACCGTCCAGCGCGTTCTTGAGCGCGGCGGGAACGGAGCGGTTGTGCTCGGGCGTGACGAACAGCATGCCTTGGCAGCTGCGGATTCTTGACTTGAGCTCTTCAAAGGGCTTGGCCGCCGGCGTGCCGTCGAAGTCGCGGTTGTAGACGGGCAGGTGGCCGATATCGAGAAACTCGAAATCGGCCTGGTCCGGCACCAGCCTGACCAGGCCTTGCGCCAGGCGGCGGTTGATGGATTGCTGGCTGGTGCTGCCGACGACGACGCCAATCTTCAACTTGCTCATTTTGGACACCTTTGCGTGGAGTGGGATGGAAGCCGAAGACAGTGTAGGGCATCGGGCCTGCAGCGGCCCGGGGCCTATTGCAGGACTTCGAGCAGACGGTCCAGGCCGCCTTCGTTGATGGCCACCTTGGCTTCGTTGCGCACGCGCGGCTTGGCGTGGTAGGCCACCGACAGGCCTGCAGCCTGCATCATGGGAATGTCGTTGCTGCCGTCGCCCACGGCAATGCACTGGGCGGGAGAAATGCCGATCAGCGAGGCGACCTCCAGCAGCGTGCGGCGCTTTTCGGCGCCGTCGCAGATATCGCCCCAGGTCTGCTCGATCAGGCCGCCGGTCAGCACGCCATCCCGGACTTCCAGCACATTGGCGCGCACGAAGTCGATGTTCAGCAGGCCGCGCACATGCTCGGCAAAGTAGGTGAAGCCGCCCGAGACCAGCAGCACCTTGAGGCCCGCGGCCCGAGCCGCCTTGACCAGGCTGGCTGCGCCCGGCGAGAGCTGCAGGCGTTCCTTGAGCACGCGGGCCATGTCGGCCTCGGTCACGCCCGCGAGCTTGGCCACGCGCTGGCGCAGGCTGTCCTTGAAGTCGGTGATCTCGCCGCGCATGGTGGCTTCGGTGATGGCCGCGACCTCGGCCTTCTTGCCCGTGGCATCGGCGATCTCGTCTATGCACTCGATGGTGATCAGGGTCGAGTCCATGTCGAAGGCGATGAGCTTGTAGTCGGCCAGCTTCTGCGGTGCGGTGATGCCGCGGATCATCAGGCCGGGGGCGAATTCGGTAGCGTCTGTCATTGTCAATGCTTGCGGGTACGGTGCAGGGATGAAGGCCCTGGTGGCCGGGGCTTCAGGATCCTTGAATGAGTGCGCCATTATCCGCTGAGGCGGGCCGGCCCCCAAGGGCTCGGCGCTTCCGGCAAAGGCTATTGCGGCTGAATGCCTGCGGCCTTGACCAGCTCGGCGTGCAGCCGTATGTCGCGTGCAATCGTCTGTTTCAGCTGCTCCGGCGTGGAGGACGCGACCTCCATGCCGTTGCCGCCCAGCTTGGCCTTGACCTCGGCGTCTAGCGCCGCGCGCACGGCGCGGTTGAGCCTGTCGATCACGGGCTGAGGCGTTCTGGCGGGGGCCAGCAGGCCCACCCAGGCCGAAAGCTCGAGATCGGCAAAGCCGCTTTCGCCCATGGTCGGCGTGTCCGGCAGCGTTGCCGTGCGCCTGGCGCTCATCAGACCCAGGGCGTGCAGCTTGCCGGACTGTATGTGCGGCAAGGCCTCGGGCAGCACGGCGAACAGCATGTCCACATTGCCCGCCAGCGTGTCGTTGACGGCGGGCGCTCCGCCTTTGTAGGGTACATGCAGCATTCGGGCCTGGGTGCGGGTTTCAAACATCAGCGCGGCCAGGTGCTGGGGGCTGCCGTCGCCCGAGGAGGCAAAGGTCAGCTTGCCGGGCGCGGCCTTGGCTGCAGCGACGATGGCCGCCAGGTCGGGAAATTTCTGCCTGTCCCTGACCACCAGCACCATGGGCTGGTTGACCAAGGTGCTGACCGGCGCGAAATCGGCCTCGGGGTCGTAGGGCAGGGACTTGAAAATGCTTTTGTTGGTGGTCAGGAACGAGGCCGGTGAAACCATCAGGGTATAGCCATCGGCTGCGGCGCGCGCCACGGCCGGCGTTCCGATCTGGCCCGAAGCCCCGGCCTTGTTCTCCACCACAAAAGGCTGTTTCAGCTCCGCGGCCAGTTTCTGGCTCACCACCCGCGCAATCATGTCGGCGCTGCCCCCGGCGGGCAGGGCCACGACGACCTTGACGGGGCGCGCGGGATAGCCGTCCTGCGCATGAGCGCTGGCGGCGAGCGTGCAGGCCGCCAGGGCAAACATGTTTGCAATCATCCGGTGTTTGAAATGCATGCCTACCCCTTTGCTGCGAGCCGAGAATGCGCAGCGGCAAGATTTGCTGCGCTTGTCGCCATGATGAGCAAACTCTGTGCCAGGTGGCTTGGCATTTCGCCCGATTGCCCAAGGTCCGAAAAATGCTGCACAGCGGTGCACGGGCCCGGGCCGGCACCATGGCGGGGCAGCAACGGCGGCTCAGGGCTCCGGGGGGGCTTCCAGATAGATGGCGTCGGACCAGGTGGCCATCCATTGCGGCCTGAAGACCACGAAGACCGCGGTCAGCATGCCCGTGATCACGCCGTCGCCCCAGGCCATGAGCCAGCGCGCCAGCCGCGACAGGTCCTCGTTGATGCTGGGCAGCACATGGCCGGCGGCCTGGCCCAGCAGCGTGGCGATAAAGACGCTGAGCACCGTGCCCAGAAAGCCGCGCGCCAGGATGAAGACAAAGATGTTGTGCCAGCACCAGCGCCTGAGCAGCGCGCCCCAGAGCAGGGCCAGCGTGGCCGGCACCACGCCCTGCCAGACGGCCAGGCCCAGCGCGGCCTGCCAGTTCAGCGCGGGCGAGAGGAAATGGGCGATGGCCGCCACCACCAGCAACACGGGAATGGCCAGCGGCCAGCCCAGCATCAGCAGCACCAGCGGCGCGGCCGACCACTGCAACTGCAGCGGCATCTTGTGCAGCGTGGGCAGGGCCCAGATCCAGGGCAGCAGCACGAGCACGCCCAGCAGCGGCGTGAGCAGCGGCGAGGCGAGGCGATCGTCTATGCCGCCGGGGCCGGGCCGGCCGGTCAGCATGCGCCAGGGGCGCAGCCACAGCGCCACGGCCAGGGCGATGAGGGCGATGGCGGCTTCGAGGGGCATGGTGCCTCAGGCGTGGGCCGCAGCCTCGGTCTTGAGCGGCTGGCCCAGGCTGCGCAGCACGTCGCGCACCATCTGCGCGCGGTCCTTGGGATTTTCCAGCGCTTTCTCGACACGCAGCTTCTCGTTGCCAGCCAGCTTGATGTGCTTGTTCTTCTGGATCAGATGGATGATGTTCATTGGATCGATCGGCGGCTGGGGCTTGAACGTGATGTTGATCACGCCGGGAGCGGCATCGACCTTGACCACGCCATAGGGCTGGCTCAGCACGCGCAGGCGGTGCACGTCGATCAGCGTCTGGGCCTGGGGCGGCAGCTTGCCAAAGCGGTCCACGATCTCCTCGAGCAGGGTATCGATCTGGTCGGCCGTCTTGGCCGTGGCCAGCTTTTTGTAGAAGGACAGGCGCAGATGCACATCGCCGCAGTAGTCGTTGGGCAGCAGGGCCGGCGCGTGCAGATTGATGTCGGTGGAGGCCGACAGCGGAGAGAGCAGGTCGGGCTCCTTGCCGGCCTTCAGGCTGCGCACGGCCTCGGCCAGCATCTCGTTGTAGAGCTGGAAGCCCACTTCCAGCATATTGCCGCTCTGGTTTTCGCCCAGCACCTCGCCGGCGCCGCGGATTTCCAGATCGTGCATGGCCAGGTAAAAGCCCGAGCCCAGCTCCTCCATCTGCTGGATGGCTTCCAGCCGCTGCTGGGCCTGCTTGGTCAGGCCGTCCAGGTCCGGCACCATCAGATAGGCATAGGCCTGATGGTGGCTGCGGCCCACGCGGCCGCGCAGCTGGTGCAACTGGGCCAGGCCGAATTTGTCGGCGCGGCTGATGAGAATGGTGTTGGCCGATGGCACGTCGATGCCGGTCTCGATGATGGTCGAGCACAGCAGGATGTTGTAGCGCTGGGCCACGAAATCGCGCATCACGCGCTCCAGCTCGCGCTCGGGCATCTGGCCGTGGGCCACGGCGATGCGCGCCTCGGGCAGGATTTCCTCGAGCTTCTGCTTGCGGTTCTCTATGGTCTCGACCTCGTTGTGCAGGAAGTAGACCTGGCCGCCGCGCTTGAGTTCGCGCAGCACGGCCTCGCGGATCACGCCCGTGCCCTCGTTGCGCACAAAGGTCTTGATGGCCAGGCGGCGCTGCGGCGCCGTGGCGATGACCGACAGGTCGCGCAGGCCCTCGAGCGCCATGCCCATGGTGCGCGGAATCGGCGTGGCCGTGAGCGTCAGCACGTCCACTTCGGCGCGCATGGCCTTCATGGCTTCCTTGTGGCGCACGCCGAAGCGGTGCTCCTCGTCGATGATGAGCAGGCCCAGGTTCTTGAACTGCGTGGATTCGGAGAGCAGCTTGTGCGTGCCCACGACGATGTCCACCGTGCCTTCGGCAATGCCTTTGACGGCGGCAGAGATTTCCTTGCCCGAGCGGAAACGCGAGACCTCGGCGACCTTGATCGGCCATTTGGAGAAGCGGTCCACCAGGGTCTGGTAATGCTGCTCGGCCAGCAGCGTGGTCGGCGCGAGGAAAGCCACCTGCTTGCCGCCCATGGCCGCCACAAAGGCCGCGCGCAGCGCCACCTCGGTCTTGCCGAAGCCCACATCGCCGCAGACCAAGCGGTCCATGGGCTGGGGCGAGATCATGTCCTGTACCACGGCATGGATGGCCGCACGCTGGTCGGCGGTCTCGTCGAAGCCGAAGTCGGCCACGAACTGCTCGTAGTCGGCCGTGGGGAAGCGGAACGCATGGCCCTGGCGCGCCGCGCGGCGCGCATAGATATTGAGCAGCTCGGCGGCCGAGTCGCGCACCTGCTCGGCCGCCTTGCGCTTGGCTTTTTCCCACTGCGTGCCGCCCAGCTTGTGCAGCGGCGCATCCTCGGGCGAGACGCCGGTGTAGCGGCTGATCAGATGCAGCTGGCTCACGGGCACATAGAGCACGGCATCGCTCGCGTATTCGAGGTGCAGGAATTCCTGCAGCGCGGGCGTGCCGTCGGGATTCTTCTGGCCCATGTCCATATTGATGAGCCCGCGGTAGCGGCCTATGCCGTGGTCGGCATGGACTATGGGGTCGCCGACCTTGAGCTCGGACAGGTCCTTGATCAGCGCTTCCACGTCGCTGACCTGCTCCTGGCGGCGCCGGCGGCGGCCCGTGGGGCTGGTGGCGAACAGCTCGGTCTCGGTGACAAAGTCCAGGCCTTCCTCGACCCAGGCAAAGCCGTTCATCAGGCTGGAGGTGGCGATGCCGACCTTCTCCGTGGTGTCGGCCTGGAACTCGGCCAGGGAGTCGAAGACCGGCGGATTCACGCCCGAGGCGCGGAAGAAGTCCAGCAGGCTCTCGCGCCTGCCATCGGATTCGGCCAGAAGCAAGGTGCGGTGCCCGCTGGATGCTATGTGTTTTTGCAGCTTGGCGAGCGGATCGTCAGCGCCGCGCAGCACGGCCAGGTCTTCCAGCTTCTGGAAGATGGCGCTGTCGGCCACATCCTCGGTGCCCGGGCGCAGGGCCAGCTGCGAATGTTCCTTGCTGCAGCTGTAGAACTGCTCGGTCGTGAGAAACAGGGCCTCGGGCGGCAGGGCCGGGTGGTCGGGGTCGCCTTGCACCAGGCGGTAGCGGTCCTTGGTGTCCTGCCAGAAGCGCTGGAAGGCCGGCTCCAGATCGCCATGCAACACCACGGTGGCCTCGTCGCCCAGATAGTCGAAGACGGTGGCCGTCGCGTCGAAGAACAGCGGCAGGTAGTACTCGATGCCGGCCGTGGCAATGCCGGCACCCATGTCCTTGTAGATGCGGCTGCGCGTGGGGTCGCCCTCGAGCAGCTCGCGCCAGCGGCTGCGGAACTTGGCGCGCGCCTCCTCGTCCATGGGGAATTCGCGGCCTGGCAGCAGGCGCACCTCGGGCACGGGGTAGAGGCTGCGCTGTGTGTCGGGGTCGAAGGTACGGATGGAGTCGATCTCGTCGTCGAACAGGTCCACGCGGTAGGGCTGGAGCGAGCCCATGGGGAACAGGTCGATCAGGCCGCCGCGCACCGCGTATTCGCCGTGGCTGACCACCTGGGACACATGCTGGTAGCCGGCCAGCGTGAGCTGGGCCTTGAGCTTGGTCTCGTCGAGCTTCTGCCCCTGCTTGAACTCGAAGGTATAGCCGGCCAGGAAGGAGGGCGGAGCCAGGCGGTACAGCGCCGTGGTGGCGGGCACGACGACCACGTCGGCACCATGCTCCTTGTCGCGCTGGTTGATGCGCCACAGCGCGGCCAGGCGTTCGCTGATCAGGTCCTGATGCGGCGAAAAGCTGTCATAGGGCAGGGTTTCCCAATCGGGGAACAGCGCGCAGCGCAGCCCGGGCGCGAAGAAGGCCATCTCGTCGATGAGCCGCTGCGCGTCCGAGGCATCGGCCGTGATGATGGCGGTGACGCGCCCATCCTTTTTCTCGCGCTCTCCCAGCTGAGCCAGCAGCAGAGCATCGGCGCTGCCCACGGGGCGGGGCAGATGAAAGCGTTTACCAGGAGAGAGCTTGGGCAGTTGCATGGTGTTGGACGAGCGGATGCGGCCGGGCGTGGACGCGGGCCGCATGAGGGAAATAGGGACAGATTGAATGCGGGCGAGTCCAGCCTCCAGGGGTAGGGCTCACGGCCCAATCAGCGAGGAGCTGAGGGTTGGCGGCGCATTCACTCAAAATGGGGACACCTCAAGGCGATGCAAGCCGAAAGCAGGTCGAAGATAGAGCGCACGGGCTTTCGGGCGAAACGGTAATTTTAAAATACTGTGCATGACAGATCGCTTTTTCTCACCTGAGTCCATGACGGATGACAAGGCAAACGCTGCGGCGGCTTCATCGCCAGCATCTGCGCCACGCTGCTGGGCGCTGATTCCCTGCGCCGGCGTCGGTCTGCGCGCCATTGCGGCGGACTCCCCGGAGCTGCCCAAGCAATACCAGAGTGTGGCGGGCCAGCCCATGGTCATGCATACGCTGGCCGCCATGATGGCGGTGGAGCGCATACACCAGGTGCTGCTGGTGATCTCCGATTCCGACGATTTCTGGCAGGGGCGCGCCACGGATGGCCGGCTCAGCATCTCTGCCCATGGCGGAGCCACCCGTGCCGAGACCGTGAGCAACGGGCTGCGCGAGCTGCTGCGCCTGGGCGCAGCGGCAGAGGACTGGGTGCTGGTGCACGATGCGGCGCGCTGCCTGGTCACCACGGCCCAGATCGATGCCCTGATCGACGCCTGCCTGCCCGATGCGGTGGGAGGGCTGCTGGCGCTGAAGCTGCCCGATACGCTCAAGCAGGCCGAGGCGGTGGGCGGAGCGCCGCGTGTGCGGCAGACCGTGGATCGGGCCGACAAATGGTTGGCCCAGACGCCGCAGATGTTCCGCATCGGCGCCTTGCTGGCGGCACTCGAGGCTGCCGGTGCTGCGGTCACCGACGAGGCCAGCGCCATGGAGCTGGCCGGCCATGCGCCGCTGCTGGTGGCCGGCGGCGCACAGAATTTCAAGGTGACCTATCCCGACGATTTTGCGCTGGCCGAGGCCGTGCTGTTGCGACGCGGCTAGGGTGCTTAATATTTCATAGCTGCTGGCGCTGATTCAGCAATGGTTTGACAAGGATTTATATGAATTTTCGTATCGGTGAAGGCTGGGATGTGCACGCGCTGGTGCCGGGGCGCAAGCTGCTTCTGGGCGGCGTCGAAGTTCCTCACACCTTGGGCCTGCTCGGCCATTCGGATGCCGACGTGCTGCTGCACGCGATTACCGACGCGCTGTTCGGCGCGGCCGCGCTCGGCGATATCGGTCGCCATTTCTCGGACACCGATGCGCAGTTCAAGGGGGCGGATTCCGCCCTGCTGCTGGCCGAGGCGGCGCGGCGCGTGCGCGCCAAGGGATTCGAGATCGGCAATATCGACAGCACCGTCGTGGCCCAGGCGCCCAAGCTGGCGCCCCATATAGAGAGCATGCGCGAGCGCATTGCCCAGGTGCTGGGGCTGGATGTGGAGCAGGTCAACGTCAAGGCCAAGACGGCCGAGAAAATGGGACCCGTGGGCCAGCAGCAGGCCATGGAGGCGCGTGCCGTGGCCCTGCTGTACAAGGCCTGATCCCGGCTCAGGCCCCCGGCGGGCTCAGTCCTGGTCCGGGTTTTCGTCCTTTTTGTCGCGCGGCAGATTACGCTTGATCTGGGGGCGCTGCAGGCGCTGCTCGGGGGCCACGGCCGCGGTCACGCCCATGGCGCGCTGCATCTGCAGGTGGGCGACCAGCCCACCCGTGGAGGAGTTGGACAGCGCAAACATGCCGCCCATGCGCTGCACCGTCTTGTCCACGATGGACAGGCCCAGGCCCGCACCGGCGGCTGCCGTGCGCGCCGAATCGCCGCGGAAGAAGGGCTGGATCAGGCTGGCCAGCTGCTCGGGCGGCACGCCCCGGCCATGGTCGCGGATGCGCACCACCACCCATTTCTCGCTGTCCTTGGCAATCACGTCGACCTGGGTGGTATCCGTGCCCGGTGTCTTGCCGTAGCGGCGCGCGTTCTCAAACAGATTGGAGATCACGCGGGCCAGCTCCACCTCGTCGGCCAGCACATAGAGGTGTTCGGGAACGTTCATATTGATCTGCAGCTCGCGGTGGTCCTGCACCGCATAGACGCAGGAGGCGATCAGCGCGTGCAGGTCCACGGGGCTGAGCGTGACGCGGTGGTGGGGGCGTGCGTAGTCCAGGAACTTGTCTATGGTCGCGTCCAGCTGCACGATGTCGGCCACCATATGCTCGCGCGCCACATCGTCGTAGACGCTCATTTCGGTCTCCAGCCGCAGGCGCGCCAGCGGCGTGCGCAGATCGTGTGAGATGCCGGCCAGCATCACGGCGCGGTCCTGCTCGAGCTTGGCCAGCTTCTGCGCCATGCGGTTGAAGCCGATGTTGACCTCGCGGATCTCGCTGGTCACGGCCTCCTCGTCGAGCTGGCTGGCATCGAAGTCCCCCTCGCGCACGCGGTTGGCCGCATAGGACAGCTGCTTGAGCGGCTTGTTGATGAGGCGCGCGATCACCGCCGCGCCGACCAGGGACAGCAGCGCCGCCGTGATCAGCCAGATCAGCCAGGTCTGGCCGCTGGCCGGAGTGAAGCGCGACTGGTCCATCAGCAGCCAGTTGCGGTCGCCGTTGATGGTGAAGCCCACCCACAGGCCGGGTTCGTTGTTGACGCTGCGCGCCACCACTGTGCCGTAGCCCAGGCGCTGGGTCAGCTCCTCGGTCAGGCGCTGGCCCAGAGCGTTCTGTTCCAGCAGCTCGTAGGTATCACCGGGCTCGCGCGGCAGAATGCGCACGCCTTCCTGGTCGGCCATGGTCTTGATGAGGGAGACGCGGTTGATGGCATCCGAGTGCACCAGCGCCGCGCGGCTCAGATTGACCAGGGAGGCGATCTGCTTGGCCGTCTGCAGCGTGCGCGGCTCGAAATCCAGCGCGCGCAGGGTCTGCAACCAGGCCAGAATGCTGCCGACCAGCAGCAGGGCCAGCAGGAAGAAGGTGCGCCAGAACAGGTTCAGGCCGACCGGCGAGCGCGCCGTGGTGCGCCGCTCGTACTCCAGCGGTACGGGGCTTGTGGCATCTGACGGCGGGTTGGAATAAGCGCTCATGAGCAGCGATGACAATGAAAAAAAAAGCAGGCCCAAGCGTACGCCCAATACGGCCGGCGCAAGTTACCGCTTGTCTAAAAAATGCGGCCGATGCGGCCCGGCGGCGCCATCCTCACGCAAAACAAGCCGCAAAGTGCGGCTTGCCGGGCAGGGTGCGAGGGCCATGCGGAAGCTGGCTTAGTTCATGCCATCGGGCACGAACACATAGCCCACGCCCCAGACGGTCTGGATGTAGCGCGGCGCGGCGGCGTCTTCCTCGATCAGCTTGCGCAGGCGCGAGACCTGCACGTCCAGGCTGCGGTCGAAGGGCTCGAACTCGCGACCGCGCGCCAGCAGGGCCAGCTTTTCGCGCGACAGCGGCTGGCGCGGGTGGCGCACCAGGGCCTTGAGCATGGCGAATTCGCCGGTGGTCAGCGGCAGCTCCTCGCCGTTTTTCTGCAGCACGCGTGTGCCCAGGTCGAAGCTGAAGGGGCCGAAGCTCACGACTTCGTTGTCGCCCGAGGGGGCGCCCGGCGCTTCCTGGGGCGGGCGACGACGCAGCACGGCGTGGATGCGGGCCAGCAGCTCGCGCGGGTTGAAAGGCTTGCCCAGGTAGTCGTCGGCACCGACCTCCAGGCCCACGATGCGGTCCACATCCTCGCCCTTGGCGGTGAGCATGATGATGGGCGTGCGATCGTTGGCCGAGCGCAGGCGGCGGCAGATGGACAGGCCGTCCTCGCCGGGCATCATCAGGTCGAGCACGATCAGGTCCACGGTTTCGCGCAGCAGGATGCGGTTCAGCGCCTTGCCGTCCTCGGCAATCATGATCTCGAAACCTTCCTGCGTCAGATAGCGGCGCAGCAGGTCGCGGATGCGTGCATCGTCATCCACCACGAGGATCTTGTCGGTACGGGTGCTTGTCGTTGCCATGATCGTCCTTGTCGATTTATTTGTAACACGGGCATTGTTATCGCTTGGCGCAAAAATTTCAAAGAAATCAGGCTGTTTCTTGCTTAATGTTACAAAAGTTGCGTTTAAATTTGGGACGATAAATGTTTCTTTATAAATTCTAGAACTATATTTTGAGGTGTGACACAATTATTGTCCTAAGCATGAGTTGAATTTCTGTGATTCGTACGCAGAAAGCCTGTCGTGGCTGACATCGTCGCCGCGATGCGCCACAGTACCGGTGTCCACGCGCACTTGTATCCACGCCAGTCGATTTATTTCCAGGGGTGAACCATATGAAGCAGTTTTCCAAATCCTTGTCCCGCTCCGCCGCCGCAGTCCTGCTACTGGCCGCCGCCGGCGGCAATGCCTGGGCCCAGAATGCCGCGCCGGCGGTCCGAGAAATGCCAAGGCCGATGAACGTGGCCCAGCTGTCGGCCCAGGGGACGGTGGAGGTCAGGCAGGACTGGATGACGGCGACCGTATCCGCGACCAAGGACGGGCGCGATGCGGCCGCGGTGCAGGCGCAGCTGCAGAAGGTGGTGGAGGCCGCCATGGCCACGCTGCGCCGCGACGCGCAGCCGGGGCAGATGGAGCTGAGCACGGGCAATTTCTCCATCTCGCCACGCTACGGCAACAGCGGCAAGGTCGAGGGCTGGCAGGGCCAGGCCGACATCGTGCTGCAGGGCCGCGACTTCGCACGCATCACCCAGGCCGCGGCCAAGGTGCAGGACATGACGCTGGGCGGCATGGGCTTCGGCCTGTCGCGCGAGGCCCGCGAGAAGGTCGAGGGCGAGGCACAGGCCAAGGCGATCGAGAATTTCCGCCAGCGCGCCGCGGCCGTCTCCAAGAGCTTCGGCTTTGCGGGCTACAGCTTGCGCGAGGTGACGGTCAGCAGCAGCGGCGGCAATTTCCGTCCCATGCCCCGCGTCGGCATGCTGGCCATGGCCAAGTCGGCCAGCTTCGCCGATGCCGCACCGGTGCCGGTGGAGTCGGACCGCACCGAGGTGACGGTCAGCGTCGGCGGCTCGATCCAGATGCAGTGATCTGATATGAAAAAAGGAGCGGCTGGCGCCGCTCCTTTTTGATATTTCTCATTGAATCGCATCAAAACCCTAATTCATAGGGCGCTAGATGCTATCAATTTGTTAGGCTTGGACTCTTATTGGGCCGCCCAGCCGCCATCCATGTTCCAGGCCACGCCGCGCACATTGCCGGCGGCCGCAGAGCAGAAGAACACGGCCAGCTCACCCAGCTCCTCGGGGGTGGTGAACTGCAGCGAGGGCTCTTTCTCGCCCAGCAACTGGCGCGTGGCGTCTTCGTTGGAGATGCCCTGGGCCGTGGCCTTGGCATCCACCTGCTTCTGCACCAGAGGCGTCAGCACCCAGCCGGGGCAGATGGCGTTGCAGGTCACGCCGGTGGTGGCGTTCTCCAGCGCCGTGACCTTGGTCAGGCCCACGATGCCGTGCTTGGCCGCGACATAGGCCGACTTCTGGGCCGACGCCACGAGGCCGTGCACCGAGGCCACGTTGATGATGCGGCCCCAGTTGGCCTGCTGCATGGCGGGCAGTGCCAGGCGCGTGGTGTGGAAGGCGCTGGTGAGATTGATGGCGATGATGGCGTCCCAGCGCTCGGGTGGAAAGTCTTCCACCTTGGCTACATGCTGGATGCCGGCGTTGTTGACCAGGATGTCCACGCGGCCGAACTCGGCGGCCGCGTACTTCATCATCTCCTCGATCTCGCCGGCCCGGCTCATGTCCGCGCCGTGATAGCCGACGCGGATGCTTGCGGCCTTGCCCGCTTCCAGCACCTGGCTGCGAGGGCCGTCGACATCGCCGAAGCCGTTGAGCACGATGTTTGCGCCCTGGCGGGCCAGGGCGATGGCAATCCCCAGGCCGATGCCACTGGTCGAGCCTGTCACGAGAGCGGTTTTGCCTTTCAACATGGACATATGAGGTCTCCGAATGAATTACGATGCGACGACAGCCATTATCGGCCCCGGTCCTGCCAACGCGTTCCTCATGAATCAACCTACGCTGAACTACGTATCGTGTCCCGGGGCGGCTGCTGTGGCTCCGTCCTGGGCCTCGGCCCAGCGCCGGCAGCAGGTCCTGTCCCAGCCCGAGGGCATGCACCGCATGGCCTACTGGGAGTGGAACCGCACCGGCAATGCCGCCCATCCGCATGTCATTGTCTGCGTGCACGGGCTCTCGCGCCAGGGGCGCGACTTCGATGTGCTGGCCGAGCAGCTCAGCCGCTTCGCGCGCGTGATCTGCCCCGATGTCGTGGGCCGCGGCGAGAGCGACTGGCTGGCCGA
Source organism: Comamonas guangdongensis (assembly GCF_041079535.1). NCBI lineage: Bacteria > Pseudomonadati > Pseudomonadota > Betaproteobacteria > Burkholderiales > Comamonadaceae > Comamonas > Comamonas guangdongensis. The sequence goes on from NZ_JBFYGN010000031.1 coordinate 27,921, forward strand.
TCCCATGGGCTATCAGCTGCCGCTGTATGCGGCAGACATGCTGGCGCTGCTGGCCCGGCTGCAGGCCCAGGCCCCCATCGCGCAGCTCGACTGGGTCGGCACCAGCATGGGCGGGCTGATAGGCATGGGCCTGGCGGGCCAGCCCGGCCTGCCGCTGCCGGCGCCGGTGCGGCGTCTGGTGCTCAACGATGTGGGGCCGGTCATCGAATGGGAGTCGCTGGAGCGCATCGGCTCCTATCTGGGCAAAGGCTTGCAGTTTCCCAACTTCGAGAGCGCGGCAGCCGCCATGCGCTTGATATCCGGGGGATTCGGGCCACATAGCGATGAGCAGTGGCGCAGGCTTTCGCAGGCCATGATCAAACCCGATCCGCAAGGCGGCGTGGTGCTGCATTACGACCCGCGCATTGCCGAACCCATGGCGCACATAAACCAGGATTCGGCCCAGGCGGGCGAGGCGCTGCTGTGGCAGCTCTATGAACAGATCAAGGCACGGGTCTTGCTTGTGCATGGTGCGGATTCCGATCTGCTGTCTGCGGCCACGGCCGAGGCCATGACCCAGCGCGGCCCCGGCGCGCATTGCACGGAGCTGGAAGGCGTGGGTCACGCGCCGACGCTGGTGGCGTCGGGACAGGTGGCTTTGATACGAAAGTTTTTACAAGGGGAAGAGGGTCTGCCGACAAGAATCAGTCTTGTGCAGCAGGCCCAAGAGGAAGCTGAATGAAAACCAGCGATACCGCAACACCAGTTTCCGATGCTCCGCCCGCGATCGCGGGGCCGATGCCGGATCTGATCAAGGCCACCTCCGAGGTGCTGCCGGGCCAGGCCCATGCGCTGGCGCGCGCGCGCGCTTTTGCCGAGCCGCTGATTGCCGGCGAGGTCATGGAGACCGGGGAAAACACCCTGATGCACGCCGATGCCGTGGCCGCCATCCTCAAGAAGATAGGCGGCTCGGAAACCATACAGGCCGCAATCTATCTGGTCCATGCCAGCGTGCATCTGAACAAGCCGCAGGAAGTGATTGCCAAGGCCTTTGGCGACAACTTCGCGACCCTTGCCGTGGAGACCATCAAGCTCATCCGCGTGCAGCAGCAGGCCCGCGATGCCGAGCTGAGCACCCAGCATGTGGACGATGTCGCCACCCAGACCGAGAACGTGCGCAAGATGCTGCTGGGCTTCTCGCGCGATCTGCGCGTGGTGCTGCTGCGCCTGGCTTCGCGGCTGCAGACCCTGCGCTACTATGCGGCGGAGAAGCGGCCCGTCTCGCCCAGCATTGCGCGCGAAGCCCTGCATGTGTTCGCGCCGCTGGCCAACCGGCTGGGGATCTGGCAGATCAAGTGGGAGCTCGAGGACTTGGCGTTCCGTTTTCTCGAGCCCGAAACCTACCGCGAAGTGGCGCGACTGCTCGACGAAAAGCGCGTGGAGCGCGAAGCCTATATGGAGCAGATGCGCGCGCGGCTCGAGGCCGATCTGCGCGCCCACAGTATCAGTGCCACCGTCCAGGGCCGGCCCAAGCATATCTACAGCATCGTCAAGAAGATGCGCGGCAAGTCGCTGAGCTTCGACCAGCTCTTCGATATCCGGGCCATGCGCGTCGTCGTGCCCACGGTCAAGGACTGCTATGCCGCACTGTCCTGGGTGCACCAGCAGTTCACGCCGCTGGAGAAGGAGTTTGACGACTACATCGCCAAGCCCAAGCCCAATGGCTACCAGTCGCTGCACACCGTGGTGCGCGACGAAACCGGGCGCACCATAGAAATCCAGATCCGCACCCAGGCCATGCACGACCATGCCGAGCATGGCGTGGCCGCGCACTGGGCCTACAAGGAAGCGGGCACCAAGGGCTATGCCGGGGTCAGCGCCTCTAGTGACTACGACGCCAAGATTGCGGTGCTGCGCCAGCTGCTGGCCTGGGGCAGCGATCTGGCGGGCTCCAACCAGCGCGGCCTGTTTGAAGACCGCATCTATGTGCTCACGCCCGATGCGGCCGTCATCGAGCTGCCCCAGGGTGCGACTCCCGTGGACTTTGCCTATTCGGTGCACACCAGCCTGGGTCACCGCTGCCGCGGTGCGCGCGTGGACGGAGCCATGGTGCCGCTGAACACGGCGCTCGAAAATGGCCAGACGGTGGAAATCACCACCGCCAAGGAGGACCGTCCGTCGCGCGACTGGCTCAATGCCGATCTGGGCTATCTGGTCAGCAACCGGGCCAAGGCCAAGGTGCGCGCCTGGTTCAATGCCCAGGCCATGCAGGAGACCGTCTCGCGCGGACGCGAGGCGGTTGAAAAGCTGCTGCAGCGCGAGGGCAAGACGGCCATCAAGCTCGAGGAGCTGGCCGTGCAGCTGGGCTTCAAGTCGGCCGAGGCCTTGTTCGAGGTGGTGGGCAAGGACGAGTATTCGCTGCGCAATATCGAAGCCGTGCTGCGCCCCGCGGAGGAAGAGGCACAGGAGGAGGCCTTCACCCCGGTGCGCAAGGCCAGAGGTCATGACTCGTCCCGCGGCGGGGTGCTGGTCGTAGGGGTGGATTCGCTCATGACGCAGCTGGCCAAGTGCTGCAAGCCCGCACCTCCCGACGATATCGGCGGCTTTGTGACGCGCGGCAAGGGCGTGAGCGTGCACCGGGTCGACTGTTCCAACTTCCGCGAAATGGCCGCCAAGAATCCCGAGCGGGTCATCGAGGTGGACTGGGGCCTGCCCAAGAACGTGGAGAAGGGCGGGCCGGTCTACCCCGTGGATGTCGCCGTGGAAGCGGCCGACCGCCAGGGCCTGCTGCGCGATATCTCGGACGTGTTCGCACGCGAGAAGACCAATGTGATCGGCGTCCAGACCCAGTCCGTCAAAGGCACAGCCTGGATGACTTTTACCGTGGAGGTCGCAGACTCCGGTCGCCTGACCAAGGTGCTGGGCATTGTGGCCGGCGTAGCCGGTGTCCGCTCGGCCAGAAGGCGCTGATGTAAATCCCAGTTGCAGCTAGCGGTGGCCGATGACAAGAAAATGTTAGCTCTCAAAAAATGAGTGAGAAACCCGTGCTACAATTGCTTCATCGAACAGAACAACAGGCGCGTAGCTCAGCTGGTTAGAGCACCACCTTGACATGGTGGGGGTCGTTGGTTCGAGTCCAATCGCGCCTACCAAACATCGCAAGAAAAACCAGAGCTTGCAAAGAGAATGCCCGCTAACAAGCGGGCATTTTTGTTTGCGTGAAGAGTCCGGATGGTGGCCTATCCATCGGGCAAAGTCGCGTAGCTTGCCATCAGCTGCAGGCAACCTGGTTGCGGCCTTTGCGTTTGGCTTCGTACAAAGCTCTGTCCGCCATGTCCACGAGCATGGAGCTGGAGGCATTGAAGGCGAGATCGCTGGCGCAGGCCACGCCGATGCTGATCGTGATGCGGACCAAGCCGGTCTGCTCATTGCCGAGGGACATGGTTTCCACCTGCTGTCTGATGAGCTCTGCGAGCTGCGCCGCATCGGCTAAAGCCGTTCCTGGCAGCAGGACTGCAAACTCTTCGCCACCGTAGCGCGCCACCAGACTGTCGGTGCGCTGGATCCTGCCGGCCAGCACAGTGGCGAAGCGCTTGAGCACCTCGTCGCCGAATGGATGACCATGGGTGTCGTTGAGGTGCTTGAAGTGGTCCACATCCAGCATGAGCAGGGACAGCACCATCTCGGAGTGATGGGCGCGGCGCCACTCGGCTTCGAGAACCTCGTCGAACCGGCGCCGGTTGAGCAGGCCGGTCAAGGCATCCTTCACCGCCAGCGATTCCAGATGCAGGCTCAGCTGCTTGAGCTCTTCCTGCTGCCTCCATTGCGTGGTGATGTCGACATGGGAGAAGAAGCTGGTGCCGTTGGCCTGCGTGCCGCGCAGCTCGACAATGCGCACCCAGCGGTTCCGCGGCAATGCCAGAACATAGGGCGCACCGGAAAAGCGCTGCCTCTCCTTCAGCACGGAGAGGCCGGTCGTATAGCCCGCTGTAGGTTCTTCGTGCTGCCATGCCGCGGCATAGATTTCATCGAAACGGCGTGCGCCCAGATCCTTGATATCGGACAGCCCGTAAAGGCGCAGAAAAGAGTGGTTGGCCCAGAGCGTTCCATCTTTTTCATCGACCATCAAGATGCCATCGGCCAGGCTCTCGAGAGCCATGGCCGTATCGGGCAGGATGCGGCCGGGCAGCGGCGTCAGCTTGGGATTGATGCGATCCTGCATGCCCGTGAGCAATGGCGTGGTTTTACGCCATAGCCGGACGCGCCCGAAAGCCCCAAACGACAGGGACGCCACGCGCACGCGATAGCCATGATGGTCGAACTCGAACGCACGTTGTTGGCTGTGATGCCGCTGAACTCCCTCCTCGATGTAGCGTTCCATCGACGGCAGTTCGTCCTGGGGGAGTCGCTGCAGATAAAAGCGTCGCAGGTTTTCCCGGTAGTCTTCGCCCGCATAGACATGGCCGGCATGTTCGGGAAAGAACTGCAGGAATGTCTCGTTCCAGAGGACGGTCCTGCCCCGGTTGTCGAAAACGCAAACAGCCACCTCCAGCTGATCCAGAGCCAGAGCCACTATGCGAAGAATGGAGTCGAAGGTAGGCACGCGTGACAGATAGTTAACTGCTTAAGCTTATAGCGCAAATTTTCTCCAAATATGCATATAAACCCGCGCAACTGTCGCCGCCCTGCAGTGAGCGCAAGAGGTCGCTTGTTGGATATCGGCCTGCAGCACGCCTAGCTGCAAATAGCAGGCTAAGAGCTGCTCGATTCAATCCAAGGCATGGGCTGGTTTTCGTTGGCCTCTGTGATGCGGACTTCCTGCTCGTCCCATTGATCCTTGATGCGGAGAATCCGCGGAAGAATGTCGAAAAAGCGCTGGAGCAGGTGCTGGTCGAAATGCGTTCCGGCTCCTTCTCTCATGGTGCTGATCACACGCTCGATGGGCCAGGCTTCCTTGTATGGCCGCTTCATTGTCAGCGCATCGAAAACATCGACGATGGCCACAATGCGTGCCGACTCGGGGATCTCCTCGCCGGCCAGCTCGTCCGGGTAGCCGCTGCCATCCCACCTCTCGTGGTGATGCAGAGCGACCTCGGCCGCCAGCTTGAATACCGGGGCATTGCTCTTGCTGAGAATATTGTGTCCGATGCGGGTGTGGGTCTTCATGATGTCCCACTCGGTATCGTCCAGCTTGCCGGGCTTGCGCAGAATGGCGCTGGGAATGCCTATCTTTCCTGTGTCATGCATTGGCGCGGCCAGCTGCAGCGTCCTGCAATCGTGTGAATTCCATCCGGTAGCCGCAGCCAGCTCCCTCGCAAAAGCGGCCATGCGCCAGATATGGACACCGGTGTCGTTGTCGTTGAAGTGGCCGGCGCTGCCAAGCATGTAGATGGCATCGCGATGGCTTTGTTCGAGTTGGCTGGCGCGCACCAGAGAGAGGTGGGTCTTGACCCGGGCCTGCACGATCAATGGGGACACTGGCTTGATGATGTAGTCGACGGCGCCGCATTCGAAGCCTTTTGCCTCGTCCCAGGTATCAGAGAGGCTGGTGACGAAAATCACCGGAATATGGGAGAAACGTGCACTGGCCTTGAGTGCCAGGCAGGTGGCGTAGCCGTCCATGTCCGGCATCTGGATATCCATGAGAATCAGGGATGGAGAATGCTTGATGACGGCCGCCAGGGCTTCCTGGCCGCTGCGCGCAAAGATCAAGCGGAAATCCTTCTCCAGTATCTGCCGCATGGCATCCAGATTCAGCGGCTCGTCGTCAACGATAAGAACGGGGTCGCTAGACATGGCTATTCCTCCAGGGGAATTCTCAGAGTTTTGGCGATTTGCTTGGCAGAGGCTTCTGCTCCGCGGAAATCGTAGAGTGCAACCGATTTCTCCAGCACGCACCAATGCTCATCGGGCAATACGCCAGCAAGCATATGCAGGGCTCGCTCCACTTGAGCGGCCTCATCGCTCATGAGCGCTTGCATGAGACCTTGCATTTTCTTTGCCGCGCCTTGTTTGTCTTCTATATTTTTCTCCAGGGGGGCGGAGATGCCGCGGGCATGCTCGTGAATGGCGAGGTCTGCTTCGTCCAAAGCCTTTTGCAGCCGGGCCAGGACGCCCTCGATATCGGAGCCCTCCGTCAAGCCGACCTCGGCTTCCTGCGCCAGTTCTGCCACTGCACGCATGCCTAGCTGCGCCGCAACTCCTTTGAGCTTGTGAGCCATGGCCGCGCCGAGATCGGCGGGGGCCAGGCGTATCTGGGCAGCGGAGTCTGCGTGCATTTCGGAGAACTTCAGCAGGGCGCGAACCAGCGCCGTCTCGTCGGTCCAGATACGTCGCACGCGAGCCATATCGATCACGGATGCGGGTGGCGTGCTGGTCATCGCGGGGGCGGGCTCCGGAGGGGGGGAGATTGCCTGGTTGTTGCGGCTGCACAGCTTCAGGATGGCGTCGATGAGCTGGTTGACATCGAATGGCTTGGCGACGAAATCGTCGACTCCGGCCTCCAGGGCCTGGTCGCGTTGCAGCTTGAACGCGCCTGCAGTGAGGGCGATGACCGGCAGCGAGTACAGGGCCGGCATGGTGCGGATCTGGCGGGTTGCCGCATAGCCATCCATCACGGGCATCTGCATGTCCATCAGGACGGCGTCAAACGCATGCGGGCGCAGGGCCAGTATGTCCAGCGCGACGCGCCCGTCCTCGGCCAGCTCGACCTCTGCACCCTCGTTGCGCAAGATCCGTTCGGCAACGTCGCGGTTGATCTCGCTGTCGTCCACGACCAGCAGCCTCAGCCCCGCCAGGGCATCGGTGCGTGTGGGCGATGGCGGAGCGACATGCAGCTCTTCCCGGCGTCTTTTGGCTTCCGTGACGGCGTTGAACAGACCGGAGCTTGTCACCGGCTTGCTGATGATGACATCGGCGGCCACATGAGCGGCCTCGGACAGCAGCTGTTCTCGGTCGTAGGCCGTGGCCATGACGATGATGGGCACCCTCCCGTGGGGGCAGCGCGCTTGGATTTGCGCGGCAGCCTCGAGGCCGTCAACCACGGGCATGCGCCAGTCGAGCAAGAGAATGTCGTAGGCCATCGCGGCTGGATCGCAGGCCCGGGCAATTGCCTGCGTGCCGGAGTCGACGACTTCGACCTGCCAGCCCAGGCTGAGCGCCGTGTCGGCCAGGACGACTCGTGCAGAAGCATTGTCATCGGCGATCAGCACGCGCTGATGAGCCATCTCCGGAAGCGCGCAATCGCTGGGGTCGCTGGTTGCAAATGACAGTGTGAAGCTGAAGGTGCTGCCTCGCCCGGGCTCGCTCTCGACTTCCAGCGTGCCGCCCATCAACTCGACCAGCCTGCTGCTGATCGTCAGGCCCAGGCCGGTTCCACCAAAACGGCGTGTGGTAGAGGTATCCGCCTGGCTGAAGGAATGGAAGATGCGCGACTGCTCGTCCTTGGGAATGCCAATGCCGGTGTCGCTGACGGCGAAGCGCAGCGCCACTTGATCCGCGACAGGGGATGGAAGTTGCTCGATACGAACCGCGACCTCGCCATATTCCGTGAATTTGATGGCATTGCCCGCGAGATTGATCAGCACCTGGCCCAGTCGCAAGCTGTCTCCGACCAGAAAATTGGCCCCTACGGGCGGTGCGCAGACAATCAATTCCACGGGTTTGCTGCCCAGCGATGAGGCCATGATGGTCGCAAGATTATCCAGCACGTCCGACAACTGGAAGGGAACGGCTTCGATATCGAGTCGGTGTGCTTCGATTTTTGAGAAATCGAGAATGTCGTTGATGATGCCCAGCAAAGAACGGCCGGCACTGTGGATGCGCGAAACCATTTCCAGGGAAATCGGCGGCAGGCTATGTCTTTCAAGCAGATAGCAAAGCCCGAGAATGGCATTCATCGGTGTCCGGATTTCATGGCTCATATTGGCAAGAAACTGGGACTTTGCCTGGGTCGCCTGCTTGGCTACGACCAAAGCCTCTTTCAATTCTTCGGTGCGCTGGGCGACCAAATATTCCAGCGATGCATTGAGTTCGATAATCCGAGACTCCGCCTGCTTTTGCTCCGTGATGTCACGGTTGATACCAACCATCTGAACGGCGGTTCCATCTGGCGATCGCTCGACTATGGCCGCCGCTTGTATGAAACGCACATTGCCTGAATCCAATATGGCCCTGAAAACCATGTCATAAGCACCATCTTCGTGCAAATAGCGCTGCAGGTTTTCTTCCACCATGGCCGCGTCTTCCGGATGTACCCTGGAACGGAAGAAGTCCCAGTAATCACCGCTTTCCCTCAAAGACTCCGGTGCTTCATAAATGGCGAACATGCGTTCGTCCCATATCTGCTGATTGTCGGAAAAATGCCAGACCCAGATGCCAAGGCCAGCCACATCCACTGCAAGTCTCAGCCTTTCGATCGTGGTTTCCAATTGAGACTCAAGCTGCCGACGTCGCGAAATATCTGCGATGGAGGCCAGCGTGGCCGGTCCTTGGCGTGTTGTGACAGGATTGAGGCCGATTTCGACAGGAATTTCATGGCCATCCTTGTGCAGGCCAAACAATTCCATGCCCAGACCCATGGGGCGCGCGTGCCTATCTCCCTGGTAGCGATCGACATTGCGCATATGGTTGGCCCTGTATCGTTGCGGAATCAATGTCTCCAGTGAAAGTCCGATGAGTTCGGAACCGTGGTAGCCAAAGAGTTCCTGGGCCTTGTGGCTGGCCAGGATAATGTGCTGCTGCTGGTCGATCATCAACATTGCCGTCGGTGCCGCTTCTACTGCAAGCTGAAAGCGCTCCTCCGCACTTTGTTGCTCGGAGATATCGCTGACCGTCTTTGCCACCCCTACAACGCGGTGCTTGGAGTCCAGGATTGGCGATGCAGTGATCGCGACATCTATGAGTCGCCCATCTTTTCTCTGCCGGGTTGATTTTTTCAGGGGAATGGCTTCGCCTTTTATGATGCAGGCGAGCATGTCCGACTCTTCATCCTGCCATGACTCTGGGACTATCAGGCGGCTGAGATTCTGGCCGATAGCCTCGCTGGCGGTGTACTGGAAAATATTTTCGGCGGCTCGATTCCAGCTTGTCACTACCCCATCAGTGTCCTGCCCAATAATTCCTTCGTTGGCGCTGTCTACAATGGCCGCAATCCGGGAGTCATCCATTGCCGCCTTGCGTTTCTGCTGGAAATTAAGCAGGAAAAAATAGAGCAGGGTGGCCAGCAAGGCAGAAACATAGACAATGATTTTTGCGACAGATTCTGGGTTTGTCAGATTGAGGCTTTCCACAAATTTCGGTGTCGCCCGTATCTCGACCATCCACTGGCGACCATACAGTGTCATGGGTCGCTGGGTAAGAACCCCGGTGCTTTCAGCTCGCGTGGCGTTTGGCGTGGTATAGAACGGTTTATCGGTTTTTTGATTGTCGACCTCGTAAAGCGCAAGCGAGAGGTCGTCCTTGAATAGACTCAGACCATCCAATATTTCATTGATCGCCAACGGGGCATAGGTCAGACCAAAGGCTGCATCCATGCGAGCTTGCGGTGAGTCCAAGGGCATGCCTTGGCGATAGATAGGCATGAGGAAAAGAAAACCCTGATTGTTTTCCTTTCCAAGTTGCACCAAGGTGATCAGTCTGGTCAATATTGGTTTGTCGCTGCTCAAGGCCTCGATGGCCGCTTCGCGCCTGTATTTCTCCGAGGATATATCCAGTCCTATCGCCTTCTTGTTGCTAGCTTCCGGTTCTATGTACTGAATAATCAGTAGATCCCCATTATTCCCCGTCAGTTCGCTGACCTCGAAGTCGGGTGCGCCATCAGTTCTTGCGGATTTCAGAAAGTCTGGAAGGTCGACCTGCTTGACAAGGCGAATAAAGCCAAATCCTCGCGCCCCTGGAAACTCGCGACCAAGATCGCGCGATGCGCTGTAGCGACGAAATTTCTCTCGGGTGATATCTTCTTCGCCGATGGCAATGATCGCGCCGCTTGCGCCTCTCAAGCCATATTCGTAGATCTGCAGCCTATCCGTCAATTCTTCAACCGCTCTCTCCGCGGAATCGGAGAAGCGCGACATCTTCAATGCTTGTTGCGATTCGGTGATCAGTCTCCATTCGTAAGCCGCTATGACGCAGCCCAAAAGAAACAAGCTGATTGCCAAAAGCAATGGGAAAGACGGCTTGCGCATATTTCCATCCCTCTAAATCGTGGCCCTGTTCATTACGGGCTTCTTGCATGGCTCATGCGCTTCCGGTTTGGCGAGCGCTCCGGAAGAAGGTCATGAGAGAAATCGGGCGACGCCATGACGCCGTCAAATTGTTGCGCGTTACGATTTTTGAGGGCCGACTTTTAGAAGTCAAGCCTTGTCAGCTGTCGGTGACGTGGCCTGTCCATACAGTGTGCGTGGATGAACCCGTCGCCAAATACCAACAAGAGGCGCCAAGGTGCGGCGTTGTCCGACAGTCGGCAATAACGCCCATTCCCGGCTCTTGATTCAGAAGCTAAACAAAGCGGATGTGCTTGTTGAACGGCATCTCGCGCAAACGCAGGCCCGTCGCCGCGAAGATGGCGTTGGCGAGCGCGGGTGCGGCCGGCGGCACCGGGGGCTCGCCGGCTCCGCGCACCTGAGGCCCGTGCTCCAGACCGCGCACCGCGATCTCGGGGCACTGGTAGAGCCGCATGCCCTGGTATGCGTGATAGTTGGTTTGCTGAGCCATGCCGTCGGCATAGGTGATCTCGCAGTTCATGGCATGACCCAAGCCCCAGACAACGGCTCCCTTGACCTGGTTGTCGAAGTTGACAGGGTCGACGATCCGGCCTACGTCCAGCGCCACCCAGACCTTGTTGATGCGCACGCCGTCGGAGGTCTGCTCCACCTCAACCACCTGGGCGCAAGGCACGCCAAACGATTCGACGAGCGCAACGCCGCGTCCCCGGCCCTCGCCGGGCTTGGAGCCTTTCCAGTCCGACATCTCGGCCACGGTCTCGAGCACCTTGCGCGCAACCGCGTTCTGCGTGAGTCTCAGGCGCTCCAGCAGGGGATCCGCGCCCGCGGCGTGGATCAATTCGTCGAGAAAGCCATCGGCAAAGAACCCGGCCGATGAAGCGCCGACCGAACGCCAGGAGCTCGTCGGCGCCAGCTCCGGCACGCGGTAGGCGCGCATGCGAAAGTGCGGCAGAGCATAAGGCAGGTTCCAGGCGCCGGCGGGAATCTGGCCGTCCGGGCCGGGCATGGGTTGGCCCAGGCGCTTCATCTGCGAGGCGCTGGAGGATACCGAAGCGATATCCAGCGCCAGAGCCTCGACCTTGCCGTTCTTCGCGCTGCCGCGTGCACGGCTCATGGTGATCTGGCGCGGGAAATCGTGAGCGAAATCCTCTTCGCGGCTGAAAGTCAGCTGGATGGGCACACCGGGCATTTGCTTTGCCACTTCGGCAGCCAGCGTAATGTGCTCGTTCTCCAGCCTATGGCCGAAGCTGCCGCCGCTGTACTGATTGTGCAGATGAACCTTATCGACCGCGACGCCGGTGATCTTGGCGACTTTCTCCTGGGCAAAGCGAGGTACCTGAGTGCTGACCCAGATATCCACCCGCTCGGGAGCGACCTTGGCGAGCGCGGAAAGCGGTTCCATGGGCGCATGGGCCAGGTAGGGCGCCCGGTACTCGGCAGTGACGGCCGTGCCGTCGAGTACCTGCTCCACGTCACCGTCGTTGCGCCACTCCTTGTCGAGGCGCTCGGCCACAAACGACTCCGCCACGGCTCGCCAGTGATCGGCTTGCTCTGCCGGATAGGGAGCCGGCCCCCAGTCGAAGCTGATGGCGTTGGCGGCCTGGAATGCTCGCCAGGTGTTGTCGGCGATCACTGCCACGCCGTTGGTTACCGGCACGATCTTCTTCACGCCGCGCATGCCTGCTGCGGTCTTGGCGTCGAAGCTGTTTATCCTGCCGCCTTGGCGCGGATTGACCTTCACGGTGGCGTGCAGCATGCCTTCCAGGCGCAAGTCGATGCCGAAGGTCAGCGTGCCGGTGGACTTGGGGACGATGTCCAGCCGTTGCATGGGCTTGCCGATCAGGCGCCACTGGGAAGGATCGCGCAGTGCGACGTTCTGCACCGGCTCGACAACGCTGGCGACGCTGGCGAGTTCCGTGTAAGCCAGACGCCGGCCGCCGGGCAGGACCACGGCGCCCTTCTCGGTCTTCAACTGATCGACGGGTACTCCGCTCTGCCTGGATGCCGCGACTTTGAGTGTCTCGCGCGCCACGGCGCCTGCGAGGCGCAGCTTGGTGAAGCTGTCGGGCACGGTGCTCGATCCGCCGGTGAGCTGCAATCCCAGTACCTTGAACATCGCGCCCATCGCCGATCGCATGGCTTGCGCCGAGTTGCTTGTATCGGTCGACATGAACGGCACCTGTTCGGCGGCCAGGGCCGTGTTGTAGTAGGCGGCGCTGGGAGGGCCGGGCTCGACGGCGAACTGGCCCCATTCCAGGTCCAGCTCCTCGGCAATGAGGGCGGCCTGGACCGAGCGCACGCCCTGGCCGAGATCGGTGTGCGGCGCAATCAGCGTGATGCCTCTGGCATCGATCTTGACCCAGGGATTGAACACCGCCTGGCCATCGGCGCGCTCACCCAGCAAAGGGTTGGCCGGTGTTCTGCGCACCAGATAGGTGCCGAAGATCACGCCGCCGGCGATGGCGGCCGAGCCGACCAGGAAACTGCGGCGCGCGATGTGGCTGAGCTTGCTCATCTCAGGCTCCCTTCAAGGTCTGGGCTGCGGCCTTTACTGCCTCGCGGATACGCGGGTAGGTGCCGCAGCGGCAGAGATTGCCCGACATCGCCGCGTCGATCTCGGCATCCGTGGGCGTCGGGTTGGAGGCCAGCAAGGAGGCTGCCGACATGATCTGGCCCGACTGGCAGTAGCCGCACTGGGCCACCTGGAGCTCTATCCAGGCTTTTTGCACCGCATGCAGGGCGTCGGGACTGCCGAGCCCCTCGATGGTCGTGACATTGCCATGCACCTGTCCGGCGGGCAATGAGCAGGAACGCACGGCTGCACCGTCGACATGTACCGTGCAGGCTCCGCACATGGCGATGCCACAGCCGTACTTCGGTCCCGTGATATTGAGCTCGTCGCGCAGCACCCACAGCAGCGGCATTTCGGGTTCGATGTCGAGTTCGTGAAGCTTGCCGTTGATATTCAAACGCATGATCGGCTCTCCTTGGTTTGACGCATGCGGCCACAGACATTGAGCGCGCCTGTTTTCTCATGCCCGCTGAAGGCGGAGTTTGGAAGATGTTGTACACGATACGGAGGTCTTCGGCCGGATATTTGCGACTGGCCGGCCGCAGCGACGCAAGCGTGCTTGGCCGGCTGCTATGAAAAAGCCGGAGAGCCTGGCCGGGGAAGGCTTGGCGGTGAAGCAAAAAGGCAACAAATATCGGCGATTCGTGAAAAGTCTCTCAATTTGAAAGAGCATGTGTAGAATCGCGAATCAATATCATTACAACAAGGTTTTTCAATGCTATCCAGGCCTTTGGCTAAGGGGCCGCTGCGTGCGGGCTCCGCTTTGGCGTGGGCGCTTTCCATTGCCGTGTCGCTCGCGGCATGCGGCGGAGGAGGGGGGGATGCGGAGCCCTCGAAGCTTCCCGGCGGCGCACCAGCGGATGTCGCGCTGTCCTCGGTGGCGCAACTCGGGCAGAAGATCTTTCACGATCCCTCGCTTTCGGCATCCGGTCGGCAGTCTTGCGCCAGCTGCCACGATGCGGCTTTCGGCCATGCGCAGCCCAATAACCTGGCTGCGCAGCTGGGCGGCCCCCTGCTGGACCAGCAGGGCGGGCGCCAGTCTCCGTCCATCCGTTATCTGGCCACCAACAAGGCGTTCTACTTCGCCAAGGATGGCACCCCCACCGGAGGCTTTTTCTGGGATGGGCGGGCCGGGTCGCTGCAGGACCAGGCCGGTCAACCGTTTCTGAACCCCGTGGAGATGGCCAATGGCAGCAAGGACGAGGTGATCCAGCGCCTGGCTGCAGCGGCCTATGCGGCGGAGTTCCGACAGGTGTTTGGCGACGGCATCATGGGGAATGCCGAAGCGGCTTTCCAGCGCGTGACGCTGGCCTTGCAGCAGTATCAGCTGGAGGATCCCCAGTTCAGGCCGTTCTCCAGCAAGTACGACGCTTTCCTGCTGGGCAAGATCCCGCGCCTGAGTGACCAGGAAATGCGCGGCCTGGCGCTGTTCAACAACCCCGGCAAGGGCAACTGCCTGGCCTGCCATCCTTCGGCTCGTGGCTCGGACGGCAGCCTGCCTCTGTTCACGGACTTCAGCTACGACAGCCTGGGCGTGCCGCGCAATCCCGAGCTCAGGCAGAACAGCGACCCGGCATTCTTCGATCTCGGCCTGTGCGCACGTGTCGGCGATGACCTCGCCCAGCGCAAAGACCTGTGCGGACTGTTCAAGGTGCCGTCGCTGCGCAATGTGGCGCTGCGCCAGTCGCTGTTCCATAACGGCCGCTTCAAGACGCTCAAGGACGCGCTGAGCTTTTATGTGCAGCGCGACACCAGCCCCGAGAAATGGTATCCGGCCAATGCCGACGGCAGCGTGAACAAGTTCGACGATATGCCACAGGAGTTTCACCGCAACGTGAACGTGGCCGAAGTGCCCTACAACCGCCAGCCCGGGGACGCTCCCGCTCTCAGCGACAGCGAGGTCGACGACGTCATCGCCTTTCTCAGAACGCTGACGGACGGCTACCAGCCTTGAGCAGACCTTTTACCTTCTCTCATTCCACACACCCATGAAACCCCTTTTCAAGCGCAGCGGCAGTGCCCTGGCCGCACGCGCACTCGGTCTGTCGCTGGCCATCGCCGCCGTGCCGGCTTTCGCGCAGAAAGCACCTGCCGCCAAATCCGCTGCGTCTCAGGCGGCCGCACAGGCCGAAATGGCGCGCAAGCTCGAGCAGCTGGCCGCCGAACTCGCAGACGTCAAGGCCCAGCTGGCGCAGTTGCAGACTCAGCAGCCTCAGCCGGCCCAGGTGCCCGTGCAGCAGGCGGCCGGACAAAGCGGCGGCTGGTATGGCGGGGCTGCCAACGCGGGCGCAGCGACCAGCGCAGCCTCCGCGCCCGCACCTGTGCTTGCTGCGGCTGCGCCGATCGATCAAGGCCCCGCAACGGTGATTACCGGCTATGGCGAGATCAACTACAACCGCCCGACCAGGGCTTCGGACAAGGCCCAGCTCGATCTGCGCCGTTTCGTGATCGGGCTGCAGCACCGCATCAACGATCGCACCAAGCTCGTGACCGAGCTGGAGGTCGAGCATGCGGTGACCTCGGCCAGCGATCCCGGCGAAGTCGCGGTCGAGCAGGCCTATGTGGAGCACCAGCTCACGCCCACGCTGGCGGCGCGCGGTGGCCTGTTCCTGATGCCGGCCGGCCTGCTCAACGAAACCCATGAGCCCACGGCCTTCTATGGCGTGGAGCGCAACTTCGTCGAAACCGCCATCATTCCCACGACTTGGCGTGAGGCGGGCGCGCAACTGGTCGCGAATCTGGACAACGGCCTGACGCTGCAGGGCGGCATCAGCACCAGCTTCGACCTGACCAAGTGGGATGCGGCGTCGAGCGATGGCAGGACTTCCCCGCTGGGCTCCATCCATCAGGAGGCGGCCCAGGCCAAGGCGCGCAATTTCGGCCTGTTCGGCGCTGCCAACTGGCGCGGCGTGCCGGGCCTGCTGGTGGGCGCTTCGCTGTTCAGCGGCAACACCACCCATGGGCAGCCGGGCTACCCGAGCATGCGCGTCACTCTGGGCGACGTCCATGCGCGCTGGACGCCCGGGCGCTGGGACCTGTCGGCGCTGTATGCGCGCGGCTATATCTCCAATACCGAGCAGTTGAATCTGACCCTGGTGGGCAACCCGACCCTGGTGCCCAAGACCTTCGACGGCTGGTATTTGCAGGGGGCTTACAAGCTCTGGCAGCAGGGCGACTATGCGTTCAGCCCCTTTGTGCGCCTCGAGCGCTTCAACACCGCGCGCACCTTCGCGAATCTCGGCCCGGGCCTGACGCCCGATGCCTCCCGCACCGAGCAGGTGGCGACGGTGGGCGCGAATTTCTGGCTGACCCCGTCGGTGGTGATCAAGGCCGACTACCAGCGCTTCAAGGTCAACAAGAATGCGGACCGCTTCAACCTGGGTCTGGGCTGGAGCTTCTGATGACATCTCCGATGCGCATTTCCCTGTATGCCCCGGCGGCCGTGATGGCCCTGGCGCCCGCCGCGGCGCTGGCCGTGGACTATATGAGCGCCGAACAGGCCCAGAAGCTCATGTTCCCGCAGGCCGATGCCTTCGAGCTGCGTGAGCTGCCGCTGGATGCCGTGCTGTCCCAGCAGCTTGCGGCCGCGGGTGTCAAGCCCCAGGCACCGCGCCTGCAGCTGCGCGTGGCCAGGCAGGGCGGGGCGGTACAGGGCTACGTGGTGGTCGATGAGGTGATAGGCAAGTTCGAGCGCATTACCTATGCCGTGGGCACGAATGCCGACGGCAGCATTCGCCAGGTGGAAGTGCTGTCTTACCGTGAAAGCCATGGCCACGAAATCCGCCTGCCGGCCTGGCGCAAGCAGTTCGTCGGCAAGACGGCGGCTTCGCCGCTTCAGGTGGGAGAGGACATCGCCAACATCAGCGGCGCCACCTTGAGCTGCACCCATCTCACCGAGGGCGTGCGGCGCAATGTGGTTTGGCTGGATCTGCTGCGCCGCAATGGCAAGCTGACATGAGCCCGGCTGCGCCCGTCTGGCTGCGCCGTGCCCGGCCTATGCTGGGCACGCTGGTGGAAATCGGCGTGGGCGGAGCGGGTGCGATCGAGCAGGCCGCGCTGGCAGCGGCATTTGCGGCGGTGCAGAGGGTGCAAGCCTGCATGTCGCGTTTCGAGAGCGGCAGCGATGTCTGCCGCTTTGCGGCTCTGGCCCCAGGTGGCGGCCTGGAGGTGGCGCCCGAGACCGCTGCCGTGCTGCAGGCCGCGCACGAGCTGCGCCTGGCCAGTCGCGGACTGTTCGACATCACCCAGGGTCGGGCGCCCGACGGCTGGCGCTGCGAGGGGCTTTATCTGCGCAAGCTGGCGGCGGCAGCAGCCTTCGATCTGGGGGGGATAGCCAAGGGTTATGCCGTGGACTGCGCGGTCCAGATCCTGCAGCAAGCTGGCTGCACCCAGGGCTGGGTCAACGCGGGCGGCGATCTGCGCGCTTTTGGCGCCGTGCAGGTGCCGGTGATGCTGCGTGACGAGGCATCGGGCGCTGCGCGCCCGTTCCTGGCGCTGGGCGACGGCGCTCTGGCCACCAGCTGTCTGGGGCCGCAGCAGCGCAGCCAGATCTGGGCCGGCAATGGCGCGCATGCCAGCGCCCATGTCAGCGTGGCGGCGCCGCTGTGTCTGTGGGCCGATGCGCTGACCAAGATCGTGGCCGCCAGCGGCGACGATGGCCATCCGCTGCTTGCGCACTACGGTGCCCGCGCCTGGCTGCATGCCGGGGCCTAGAATCCCGTCTCTCTTCGACGGCAATCGACATGAATCATCTCAAAAGCTGGCAATACCGCTTGCTCTATATTGCGGCCGGCGCCTTGGCCCTGAGCGGGGCTTTATGGCTGGCCGTGCACTATCTCTGGGGGGCTGGCGCAGACAATCTGCCCCATCCGCTGGAGCCCTGGTTGATGCGTCTGCATGGCGCGGCGGTTTTTGCGGCCCTGTTCACGGCCGGCATGCTGGCCGCCGGCCATGTGCCCCAGGGCTGGCGCATGACCACGCGCAGCGCCAAGCTGCGCGTGCGCAAGGCCGGCCAGCGCCGTACCGGCCTGGCTCTGTGCGCTCTCGGCCTGATAGGCATCTCGAGCGGCTATCTGCTGTATTACTTCGCCCCTGAAAGCCTGCACGCTATGCTGGGCTGGGGCCATGCCATAGTGGGGCTGGCCCTGGTCTTGCTGTTGCCCTTGCATGGTTGGAGGAAGCTTGCAGATGCCGGCCTGTCTTAAACAGCCCGCGTGGCGGTGCGACCTGATGTCTGGAAAAGCAATGAGCCGCTGTCTCCTGGCCCTGGCCGCTCTGAGCGTGGCCACGGTCGCCTGCGCGCAGGAAAGCCTTGCCGATACGGATAAGGGCCGCGACCAGGCCGAGCCGCCCGGCAATCTGGAAGTGCATCTGCAGAGCACCTATATCTGGCAGCGCAAGCCCGCCTTCAGCGCGCCCTATACCGGTCCGAACAGCCTGAGTACCGAGCGCGAGAAATCCTATTCCTTCTCGGGCACGGCCTATCTCGGGCTGCGAGCGGCGCCGGGGCTGGAGTTCTATCTGAACCCCGAGGTGATCCAGGGCGTGCCGCTGTCGCATCTGGCGGGGCTGGGCAGCCTGTCGAACGGCGAGATGCAAAAGGTGTCGGGCTCCAATCCCAAGGCCTATTTTCCGCGCGCCTTCATGCGCAAGACCTGGAATCTGGAGGGCGAGCAGGAGACCGTGGAGTCGGCGCCCAGCCAGCTGGCGGGCACGCGCAGCAAGAACCGGGTGGTCTTGAGCGCGGGCAAGATGGCGGTGGTCGATGTCTTCGATCTCAACCCCTACAGCCACGATGCGCGCAGCCAGTTCATGACCTGGTCCTCGCTCGCCCATGGCTCGTTCGACTATGTGGCCGATGCGCAAGGCTATACCTGGGGCGCGGCGCTGGAGTATTTCCGCGACGACTGGGAACTGCGCGTAGGCCGCTTCGTCGGTCCGCGCGAGTCCAACGGCCAGGCACTGAACTACCGCATCGCCAAGTTCTACGGCGATCAGGCGGAGCTGGTGCACAAGCACCAGTGGGACGGCAAGCCCGGCGCCGTGCGCGTGCTGCTGTGGCGCAACCGCGAGAACATGGGCAGCTTTCAGGATGCGCTGGACTTCGCGCGCGCCAATGGCGGCACGCCGGCGTTGGCGAATGTGCGCCGGCTGCAGACCAAGCGCGGCTACGGCCTGCATCTGGACCAGGCCTTGACGGACTATCTGGGCGCTTTCGTGCGCTACAGCTGGCACGACGGCAAGACCGAGACCTATTCCTTCGAAGAGGTGGACCGCAGCGCCCAGCTGGGAGCTGTTCTCAAGGGTGCAGCCTGGGGCCGCGAAGGCGATACGCTGGGCTTGGCGGCGACTCGCAACACGCTGTCGGCCAGCCATCGCGAATACCTGGCCCAAGGCGGCCTGGGCGCCTTCATAGGCGATGGACGGCTGAACTACCGGCCCGAATGGGTGCACGAGATCTTCTACAACCTGCGCCTGAGCAAGGGGGTCTGGCTGGGTTTCGATTTCCAGCAGGTGCGCAACCCCGCTTACAACGCGGATCGCGGACCCGTGCGCACCTACGGGCTGAGGCTGCACGCCGAGTATTGAGACCGCCCGGCCTGCCGGATCTGCGGGCTGCGCGCGCGGGCGTCAAGGCATCAGCGTGGTGCCGGCCAGCACCTTGCCCACGCGCTCGTAGTCGGCCAGCAGCTCCTTGTGCAGCGCCGGTGAATCGCGCTGGCTGCTGGGCTCGAAGCCGGCCAGGTTCAAGATGTTCTTGTAGCTGGCCGTGTTGAGCGCAGCCTGCACCTGCTGCTTGATGGCGGCCTGAGCCTGGGCGGGCAGCGCGCTGCTGCTCCACAGCCCCATCCAGCCCGTGTATGTGAGCTGTGAGTAGCCAAGCTCCTCGAAGGTCGGAATATCGGGCAGCAGCGCCGAGCGCTGGGGCGAGGTGATGGCTATGGCCTTGATCTTGCCCGAGCGTATCAGCGGCAGCGAAGTGGCCAGGCCGTCAAACATCAGCGGAATATGGCCGCCCATGACATCGCTGAGCCCGGGCGTGGAGCCCTTGTAGCCCACATGCACGAATTTCGCGCCCGTGGCCTGGGCCAGCAGCAGGCCGGCGACATGGGACATGGTGCCGGGGCTGTAGGAGGCATAACTCAGGCCGTCGGCGCGGGCGCGTGCCTGGGCGATTACCTGCTGGAGGTTCTGCGCGGGCAGATTGGGCGCGGCCACCAGCACCAGGCCGCCGCGCGCCAGCTCCGCCAGAGGCGCGATGGCCCGGCGCGTGTCGTGGCGCATTTTCACGATATGGGGGATCTCGCTGACCAGCGAACTCACGCCCACCAGCAGGGTATGGGCGTCGTTGGGGGACTGCAGCAAGTCGTTCACCGCAATCACGCCGGCCGCACCGGGTTTGGGATCGATCACAAAAGGCTGACCCAGCGTGCGGCCCAGCTGATCGCCCAGGGCGCGCGCCACGACGTCGGCAGAGCCTCCCACCGGTCCCGCGACCAGGATATGCACGGGCTTTTCGGGCCATTTGGCAAGACCAGGCTCGGCCTGTATGGCGGGCACGGCACCCGCAATAGAAAGCGCTCCCGCGGCGCGCAGCCACTGGCGGCGGTTGATGGCGGGATGGAGCGGGATTAAACGGCGCATGAAGTCTCCTGTTGTTGTGGCTCTGTTTTTCAGGATGTTCAATGTAGGGATTTGCGGCTAGTATTTTTCTCTTTTGATGCCTCAGTTTTCTCTTTAAGCGCCATTGGGTGCAAACCCTGATGAGCGTCAAGATGCCGTCGCCAAGACTGCAGGCCTCGCATGTGATGTTGCTATGGATACTCTGGTCAGAACTGTCACCCTCAACGGGTTTTTGAATGTATGCAATCAGCATGGGCTGCGTCCCCATGATTTGCTGCGCAAAGTGGGGCTGGACGCGGGTTCGCTGGTGGATGTGGAGCGGCATATTTCCGCGGAAACGCTGTGCCGCCTGCTCGAGCTTGCGGCCAGCGAGGCCGGCTGTGCGGCTTTCGGCGTGCAGATGGCCGAGAACCGGCAGTCGCTGGACTTCGGCATTCTGGGCAGTCTGATGCGCCACAAGCAGTGCCTGCGCGATATGTGGCAGGCGGCGATACGCTACCGCCAGCTGCTCAATGCGGCTCTGGCCCTGTCGCTGGAGTCGGCCGGAGACCTGACCCTGCTGCGGTTTGAAATGCTGCTCGGCAGCCAGGTGCCGCAAAAGCAGGCGACGGAGCTGGTGGCCGGGGTGCTGGTGCGCGCCTGCCAGGGCGTGCTGGGCAGCAACTGGAGCCCGCACGGCGTGAGCTTTATGCATGCGGCGCCGTCCGAGCTGTATCTGCACAAGAAGTTCTTTGGCTGCCCGATCAGCTTCAACAGCGAGTTCAACGGCCTGCTGCTGCGCAGTGCTGATCTCAACGTTCCGAATCCCGCGGCCGACCCCGAGCTGGTGCGTTATGCCGAAAGCGTGGTCATGCCGCTCAAGGCCTCGGGCGAGAACGCCGTGCTGCAGGAGGTGCGCAAGAACATCTATCTGCTCATGCCGCTGGAGCAGGCCAAGATAGAGCGCGTGGCCGAGCAGATGCATCTGAGCACGCGCACCCTGCAGCGTCAGCTGGACCTGAGCGGCACCAGTTTCTCGGAGCTGCTGGACAATGTGCGAAAGAACCTGGTGCTGCGCTATCTGAACAACAGCCGCTACTCCATAGGCCAGGTCGCGTCGCTGACGGGCTATACGCGCCAGGCCTCATTCACACGCTGGTTTCAGCTCAATTTCGGCATGTCGCCGCGCGAATGGCGCCAGCACCAAGCCGCGCTTGAGATTGCATAAAAAAGAGCTGCAGCGCAGACCCGCATTGCGCCGGCAGCTCCGGTTTTCAAAGCACCTCGGCCGCCGGCTCAGAAGCTGTCCATGGCCAGGGCCATGACGCTGG
>NZ_JBFYGN010000032.1:0-47060 GCF_041079535.1 Comamonas guangdongensis
CGCCTGCCAACCCCGCAAGCCATGCTCCTCGCGGCTATCGGCGTTTTTCCACACTCAACGGGGACATAGCCTTCTTTTTTGCCCCGATGCGAGCAAGGTTTGCGTTGCCGGCGTTGCCGCACAAGCTTTTCGCGGGCATTGTGTGCACAATGGGTGCAAAGCGTTTTCCTGTGTCCTGTCGATGGAGAATTTCACGATGTCGCATGCTTTTGCCAAAACCCTGAAGTCCTTTGAGCTGGCCGAGGGCAAGAAAGCCAAGTTCTACTCGCTGCCCGCGCTAGCCAAGCAGTTTCCCGAGATCAAACGCTTGCCGGTCTCGATCCGCATCGTGCTGGAGTCAGTGCTGCGCAACTGCGATGGCAACAAGATCACCGAGGAGCATGTGGCGCAGCTGGCGCGCTGGAAGCCCCAGGCCGAGCGCACCGACGAGATTCCCTTCGTGGTCGCGCGCGTGGTGCTGCAGGACTTCACGGGCGTGCCGCTGCTGGCCGACCTGGCCGCCATGCGCAGCACGGCTGCCAAGCTGGGCAAGAAACCCAAGGCCATAGAGCCGCTGGTGCCCGTGGATCTGGTGGTGGACCATTCCATCATGGTCGACTACTTCGGCACCAAGAAGGCGCTGGACCTGAACATGAAGCTGGAGTTCCAGCGCAACCAGGAGCGCTACCAGTTCATGAAGTGGGGCATGCAGGCCTTCGACACCTTCGGCGTCGTGCCTCCGGGCTTCGGCATCGTGCACCAGGTCAATCTTGAATATCTGGCGCGCGGCGTGCACAAGGCCAAGAGCGGCAAGGGCGACGCGGTCTACTACCCCGACACCCTGGTCGGCACCGACAGCCACACCACCATGATCAACGGCATAGGCGTGGTGGCCTGGGGTGTGGGTGGCATCGAGGCCGAAGCGGCCATGCTGGGCCAGCCCGTGTACTTCCTCACGCCCGACGTGGTGGGCTTCGAGCTGACCGGCAAGCTGCGCGAGGGCGTGACGGCCACCGATTTGGTGCTCACGGTGACCGAGTTGCTGCGCAAGGAAAAAGTGGTGGGCAAGTTCGTCGAGTTCTTCGGCGAAGGCACGCGCAGCCTGGCCGTGCCCGACCGCGCCACCATAGGCAATATGGCGCCCGAATACGGCGCGACCATGGGCTTCTTCCCGGTGGACGACAAGACCATCGACTACTTCAAGGGCACGGGCCGCACCAAGAGCGAGATTCAGGCCTTTGAAGCCTATTTCAAGGCGCAGAAGCTGTTTGGCGTGCCCAAGGCCGGCGAGATCGACTACACCCAGGTGGTCAAGCTGGACCTGGGCAGTGTGGCGCCGAGCCTGGCCGGTCCCAAGCGCCCGCAGGACCGCATCGAGATCGGCAGCGTGGCCACCAAGTTCAGCGAGCTGTTCAGCGCGCCGGTGGCGAACAACGGCTTCAACCAGCCTCCCGAGCGGCTGGTGCAGCGTTTTCGCGTGGCCTGCGGCGATGGCGAGTGCGCTTCCGAGGCGCCTTCGCTGCAGCCGGGCCAGCAACGCTCGGTGGTGGAGATGGAAAGCAACCGCCCGACGCTGGAAGCCGCGCAGGGCGAGCCCCCCACCGTCTGCGAGCTGCCCAAGAGCGACGATATGGCGCTGCGCATCGGCAACGGCGACGTGTTGATCGCCGCCATCACCAGCTGCACCAATACCTCCAACCCCAGCGTCATGCTGGCGGCCGGCCTGCTGGCCAAGAAGGCGGTCAAGGCCGGGCTCAAGGTCAAGCCGCATATCAAAACCTCGCTGGCCCCTGGCTCGCGCCTGGTCACGCGCTATCTGACCAAGGCCGGGCTGCTGCCCTACCTGGAAAAGCTGGGCTTTGCGCTGGCCGGCTACGGCTGCACCACCTGCATCGGCAATGCGGGCGATCTCACGCCCGAGATCAATGCCGCCATCCAGCAGAACAATCTGGTCTGTGCGGCCGTGCTCTCGGGCAACCGCAACTTCGAGGCGCGCATCCACCCCAACCTCAAGGCCAACTTCCTGGCCAGCCCGCCGCTGGTCGTGGCCTATGCGATCGCGGGCACGGTGCTCAAGGACCTGATGACCGAGCCCGTGGGCCAGGGCAAGGGCGGCAAGGATGTGTATCTGGGCGATATCTGGCCCAGCAGCGAGGAGGTGCAGGAGCTGCTCAAGTACGCCATGGACGGCGAGGCCTTCCGCGACAACTACGAGCTGGTGGCCAGCGAGCCCGGCAAACTCTGGGAAAAAATCCACGGCGTGACCGGTGCCACCTATACTTGGCCCGAGAGCACCTATATCGCCGAGCCGCCGTTCTTTGCCGATTTTGCTCTGGATCTGCAAGCGCCTGGCGCAGATGGCGCGGGCGCTGCGGGGCGCAAGGACGGCAATGCCTATGCCGTGCATGAGGCACGCGTCATGGCGCTGTTCGGCGACTCCATCACCACCGACCATATCTCGCCCGCGGGCTCCATCAAGGAGAGCTCTCCGGCGGGCAAGTGGCTGCTGGAGCACGGCGTCACCAAAGCCGACTTCAACAGCTACGGCTCGCGGCGCGGCAACCATGAGGTGATGATGCGCGGCACTTTCGCCAATGTGCGCATCAAGAACCTGATGATTCCCGCTCTGGCCGATGGCTCGCGCGAGGAGGGCGGAGTCACGCTCTACCACGATGGCCAGGGCAAGTCCGAGAAGCTGCCGATCTACGACGCGGCCATGAAGTACCAGGCGGCGGGCCGCGCCACCGTGGTGCTGGCCGGCGAGGAGTACGGCACGGGTTCCAGCCGCGACTGGGCGGCCAAGGGCACCCAGCTGCTGGGCATCAAGGCCGTGGTGGCGCGCAGCTTCGAGCGCATCCACCGCTCCAACCTCGTGGGCATGGGCGTGCTGCCGCTGCAGTTCAAGGGTGACGACAGCTGGCAAAGCCTGGGCCTGACGGGCGAGGAGTTCATCGACGTGGTTCCCGCCGCCGACCTGGCTCCGCAAAGCGATGCCGAGCTGCGGATCACGCGCGCCGACGGCAGCCAGCAGTCGGTGACCGTCAAGCTGCGCATCGACACGCCCATCGAGGTCGACTACTACCGCCATGGCGGCATCCTGCCCTATGTGCTGAGGCAGCTGCTGGACTGACCGGCTCCGCATCCCGCCAAAAAAGGCCTGCTCCATACCGGGGCAGGCCTTTTTTCGTAGAGCGGGGGCTGGCTATTTCATCGAATGCAGCCCGAACATATTGCCTTCGGTATCCGTGGCCAGGGCAATGAAGCCGTAAGGGCCGATGGCGAATTTTTCACGGTGGATGCTGCCGCCGTGCTTGGCGGCTCTTGCGGCCTGCTCGGCGCAGTCCTCGCAGGCAAAGTAGATCAGCGTGCCGCCGCCTCCGGAAGGGCAGCCGGGCATGCGCACCAGCGAGCCGGTGGCGCCCGCGTTGTCCATGGCGCCGGGGAAGGACCACATCTCCATGCCGGGCTGCTCTCCGCCGGGCATGGGCAGCGGCTGCAGCTGGTAGCCCAGAACGGCCTCGTAGAAGGCCTTGGCGCGCGGCATGTCCTGCACATAGATCTCGAACCAGCCAACGGGATTCATTGTCATATCGTGCTCCTTGCATTGCCTGAGAAGGTAAGGGCTCCCGAGGCCCGAGCGACCGCGGGAAGGCGAGACAAACGGGCCTGCCATATTCCTGCAGACGGCTGCCGCGCACAAGCAGGCATGTCTGGCTATTGTTGCCAGATGTAAAAATGCAGGACCTTGGCAAGGCTCGGTGGAAGTGATGAAGCCGGGCGCTGAAAGCTCAATCAGGATGTCGATCTTTGCCGTGATCGTCGGCGAACTGCCGCGCTACCTGGCGGAACGATTCGTGGATGGCGAGAAAGGCCGCCACGATGTCGGGATCGAAGTGCGAGCCGCTGCCTTGCCGGACGATGTGCACGGCCTCTTCGTGGGGAAAGGGCGGCTTGTAGACCCGGCGGGAAATCAGGGCATCGTACACATCGGCCAGTGCCATCAGGCGTGCCGAGACAGGGATGGCCTCGCCCGCCAAGCCTTGCGGATAGCCTGAGCCGTCCCACTTCTCCTGGTGGGAATATGCGATCTCGCAGGCGAGATGCAAAAAGGTGCTGGGCTCGTCCATGAGCTGCTCGGCCCGGGTGATGGCGTCCCTGCCCAGCGTGGTGTGGGTCTTCATGATCTCGAACTCTTCGGGTGTGAGCTTGCCGGGTTTTAGCAGGATGGCGTCGGGTATGCCGACCTTGCCGATGTCGTGCAGCGGGGCGGATTTGAACAACAGATCGATGACTTCATCGCTCAGGAAGCCCGAGAACCGCGGGTGCGTCTGCAGCGCCTGCGCCAACAGCCTCACATAGTGCTGAGTGCGGCGGATATGGTTGCCGGTCTCGTTGTCGCGGGCTTCGGCGAGCGAGGCCATGGCCATGATGGTCACGTCCTGGGTCTGCTGAATCTGGCGCGTGCGCTGTGCGACCTCGGCCTCGAGGCGCAGGTTCTGGTCCCGGAGCTGGTCGGCGGCGGCCTTGAGCGCCAGGTGGTTGCGCACCCGGGCCAGAGCGATGGGCGGCGAGATGGGCTTGGTGATGTAGTCGACCGCGCCGCAGTCCAGGCCCTTCTGCTCGGCCTCGGCATCCGTCTTGGCCGTCAGGAAGATGACGGGAATCTGCTGCAGGGCGGGAGTGGCCTTCAACCGGCGGCAGACCTCGAAGCCGTCCATGTCGGGCATCATGATGTCGAGCAGGATCAGGTCGGGCGGGGGAAGCATGGCGGCAGCCTGCAATGCGCGCTCGCCATTGGTGGCAATCCGTGTGCGGTAGCGTTCTTTGAGCAACCCTGCCATGAACGCGATGTTCTGCGGCGTGTCGTCGACGATCAGGACCGTTGGCAGGAAAGAGGCATCGTGGATGCTGCTCATGAAGGCTGCTCCTGAAGGGCGATGCCCAGAGTCCGGGCTCTGCGCCCCAGACGCTCCAATGCGGCATCGAAGTTGTAGTTGCTCACCTCCGCTTCAAAAGCCGCGAAGTCGTCGTCCGTCGCAAACAGCGTCTTTAGCGCCTCCAGGTGATCGAAGAGGTAATCCACCGCCTCCCCATCCGCATGAGCGAGGAGTGCTGCGAGCCGGCGGGCGGCGTCCGAGGCCGCACCAGGGCAGGCCGGGGGCGAGGCGGTCTGGCCGGGGCTTCGGGGCGTGGCTGGCCGGTCGGGCAACCGGCCAATCCAGCGTGCGATCGTCTGCAGCACGACGGCCGGCTCCAGCGGCTTGGCGATGTGGTCCACCATGCCGGCAGCGATGCACCGGCGCTGCTCCTCGGGTAAGGCATGGGCGGTCATGGCAATGATGGGCAGGCTGCCGAACCGCGCGTCGACACGAAGGCGCCGCGTCGCTTCGAGGCCGTCCATCTCCGGCATCTGCAGGTCCATCAACACGACGTCATAGTGTCCAGGGTCTGCGCAGCGGAGCATTTCCAGGGCTTCGCGTCCGTTGCCGGCGAGCTGCACCTCGGCTCCCGCGCCCTCCAGCAATTCGCGGGCGATTTGCTGGTTGATGTCGTTGTCCTCGGCCAGCAGCAGCCTCGTGCCTTGCAAGGGCTGCTGCAGGGCAGCTCCTGAGCCCGCCGTGGTGCGCACCGCGAAGAGCTGGATCAGAACGTCGGCCAGGGACGACGCGCTCACGGGTTTGTGCAGCAGGGCCTTGATGTTTGCAGTCCGCCCCAGTGCGGTTTCGCGCTCGTCCTTGCCAAAGGGCTGAAGCAATACGACCGGCAGGTTGGGCGCTGCGCGCGCCAGCATCTGCGCCGTCTCAAGCTCATCCATGGCAGGCATCCCGGTATCCAGGAACGCTACGCCGAAAGCGGGCTGCTGCGTCGTGGACAGAGCGCGCAGGGCTTGCTCTCCCGAGGCAACCGCATGGGGCTGGAGGCCCATGCTCTGCAGCGTCTGCGACAGCCGCTCGCGCACTGCGGCGCTGTCATCGACCACCAGGGCGCGCATACCCTGTAGCGCCTCGGGCAGGGTCCGGCGCGGCTGCGGGGAGTCATCATTCTTGGTGAACCATGCGGTGAAGCTGAATCTGCTCCCCCGGCCCGGCGCGGAGTCGACTCGGATCGTTCCCCCCATCAGGCCCACGATGCGCTGGCAAATGGCCAGTCCCAGCCCCGTGCCGCCGTACTTGCGTGTCGTAGATCCATCGGCCTGACTGAATGCGTCGAACACATGGGCTGCCTGCTGCTGCGTCATGCCGATGCCCGTATCGCTGATCTGGAACCGCAATTGCACGCGGTGGCCTTCGTGGTCGGCACGGCCTACGTGGATGATGACCTGCCCGTGCTCGGTGAACTTGACCGCATTGCTGAGCAGATTGGTGATGATCTGGCCGAGCCGCAGCGGGTCACCGCGCAGCGTCAGGGGTACGTCTGCGTCGATGTCGCACAGCATCTCCAGTCCTTTGTCCGTCGCCTTCTGCGCGACTAGGGCGAGGCTGCCATCCACCACCTCGTCCAGGCGGAGCAGCGCCTCTTCCAGTTCGAGCTTGCCTGCCTCGACCTTCGAGAAATCGAGGATGTCGTTGATGATCCCCAGCAGCGCCGTGCCGGCGCCGTGGATCTTCGCGACATAGTCGCGCTGCCTGGGCGACAGATCAGTTTTCTGGATCAGGTGCGCCATGCCGATGATGGCGTTCATGGGAGTGCGAATCTCATGGCTCATATTGGCCAGGAACATGGATTTGGCTTGGGTGGCCTCCTCCGCGGTTTGCTTGGCGATGCGCAGGTGGTCGAGCAGCCGCTGCTGTTCGTGCGCCAGCTTTTCCAGATCCCGGGTGCGCTCCGCCACCTTGGCCTCCAGGCCCCGTGTGGCCTCCAGCAGCATCACGCGCATGCGCTCCTGGGCGCTGACCAGTTTGTCGATTTCACGGGTGTGCGTGGACAGTTGTACGGGCTCGTCGAGCTGCAGGCTACCGATACGCTCGCTCTGCGCTGCCAGATGGTCCACCATGTCGGCGAATCGTTTGGAAAAGCGATGCGCGACCATGAACACCAGGCCCAGCACGGCCAGGATCATCAACCCCATGGCGGCAGTATGCCAATTGGTAGTCAGAGTGAAATCGCTGCGGGGGCCGAGCGTCGCCACCAGCAGGTGCAGATCGCCGAACTGCAAAGGCCGGAATCTCGCGATCCAGGGTTCGGCGGCAACCTGGAAAAAAACCGGAGCGTCGGTGGGACTGGCTTGCGCGCGCCACGAGGACAGCGCGGCCGCCAGCTTGGTGGCGCCAGCTTGCTCAGGTGACTTGGACAGCCAGACCGCAGGGCTGCTGCCGGGGGATAGCGGCAGGAAGCGGGGAGGGGTCAGCAGCCTGGCATCGTGGGTGAGCAGGGTCGCGCTGCCATTCGTGCCCACCTGGAGCTGCGAGGTGAAGCGGGTGAGGTCTTGTAGCAGCAGGTCCAGGGCCGCGACCCACGATTCGCCGGTGGCCGGCTCGGCCCAGCGCAAGGTGGCGGTGATGCCGATGTCCTGGCGCTCGAAGAATTGGTAGGGTGCGGTCCAATGGACCTGGTCCGTCGGCGCGGCCTGCGCTTCCTTGAACCAGGGCCGGGTGCGTGCGTCGTACAGGCGCTCGATCCGCTCCTTGCGCAAAAACCGTCCGTCATCGTCGTAGTGGAACCAACGTTGCACGGCGCCGTCCCGTGGAATGTTGGCGACGCGCACGATCCAGCGCGAGCCTTGGTCCGACTCGGGGTTGAGTTCGATATAGCGTCCCTGTCCGTCGGCGAAGATGGCCCCCGCGATCTGGCGCTGGGCCTTCAGGGCCGGGATGAGCAGCTTGGCAAAAGTATGAGGTTCCTCGGTATCCAGTACTCCGCTGCGGCCCCACTCCCGCAGCGTGCTCAACTGCCTGGTGGCCGCGCCGAACAGCGCGCTGACATCGTTGTCCACCTGTTCCGAGGCCTGTGCCATGGCCGTATTGGCCAGCTCCTTTTGTGCTGGGCGGGTGACGACGAGGTAATTGGCGCTGGCAAAGGCAGCGAAGGCCAGGACCACGATGCCGAGAATTCTGTGGAGCAGGTAGTCGTGGATGGCCGGCCGGTCGCTGGTGCGAGCGGTGCGTTCCCTCAGGCGAACGAAGCTATCCGAGAACCCCATGCACTCCCCCTTGCCGTGGTCAGCTTATGTCATGGGGCATTCTGGCATGGGCTGCGGCCAGAGAAAACGCCAGACCCGTCCAGGCGACACGGAACAGGTCCTTGCCCGACGGGGCAAGGATCCCCGGGGGCTGGCGGCTCAGCCGTCAGACCTGTTCGGCCAGCAGCTCCTGCAGCGCCTTGACCTGCTGGCGCAGGCGTTCGTTCTCGGCCTCCAGCTCCGTCACGCGGGCTTGCAGCTCTTCGGCCGATGCCGCGGGGGCCGCGGCCTGCTCGTCGCCGGCTTCCGCTTCCTTGGCCGCCTTGGGCTTTTTCTTGGCATCGCGCACGCGCTTGGCGGCCTGCTTGAGCGCGTCGGCGCCTTCGGCGGCCACGGCCTGCTGCTCTTCCTCGGGCAGGGTGGCGACCACGGCCGCGGCATTGAGCGAGAGCTCGCCGGACTTGACGGCGGCCACCACGGCGGGCGCAGCTTTCTCCTGGATGGTCTCGATCATCTTGACCTGGCCGGCCGAGAGGCGGGCCGCGCGGGCCAGGGCTTCGCGCGTGTCCAGCGCTTCGTCGGGCACCTTGGCCACGCTGGCCAGGGCCTGGGCCACAACGGGATCGGTCTCGCCTTCCCAGGGGGCTTCCTCGCCTGCCGGCTGGGCGGCCTTGGCAGCGTTCACGGCAGCCGCTGCCGCAGCGCGTCGCTCGGCAATGATCTCGCGCTTGCGCAGCGCCAGCACGCCGCGCTGGAAGTCCGAGACTGAGCGGCGGCCCAGGTGCTGGTCGATCATCCACAGGTGCACGTCGTCCATGTTCTTGAACTGCGTGGCCTGCACGGTGTTGAACGGCAGGCCGTGCTTCTGGCAGATGCCGTAGCGGTTGTGGCCGTCGATGAGCAGATCGCCCCAGACCACCAGGGAGTCGCGGCAGCCTTCGGCGAGGATGCTGCGCTCCAGCGATTCGTGCTCGTCCGGGGTCAGAGGGTCGATATAGGCCTTCAGGCCTTCGTCAATCTTGAGTTCCATGGTGTTCTTGAAGTGATAGCAGCTAGCGCAAGGTGTTTCTGTATTTGGGGCAGAAACCGATCTGATAAATAGGCAGGTCAAGCGCAACCAGCTGCGGAAAAAAGAGCAACGCCCCAGCTCATGGGGCGTTGGCAAGCAAGATCGGGTTCGAGCTTACAGCAGACGCGAAATCAGCGCACCGTCCACAGGGCCTTCGAGCGGAATGCGCACGCGCACCGGGTTGCCCTGGGCGACTTCCACGGGTTGGCCTTCGAGGTTGAACATCTTCTCCAGTTTGACCTGGCGATTGCCCTGGGGATGGATGATCTCCAGCGTATCGCCGACCTGGAAGCGGTTCTTGGTCTCGACCTCGGCCAGGCCGTCGGCCCAGCTGCGCACCTCGCCCACAAAGTGGCTGCGCTGCAGCACGCTGTGGCCGGTTTCGTAGTTCTGGTAGTCGTTGGCGGGACGGCGCTCCAGCAGGCCGCCGGTATAGCCGCGGTTGGCCAGGCCCTCGAGTTCGGTGATCAGCTCGGGGTTGAACGGGCGGCCGGCCACGGCGTCGTCGATGGCGCGGCGGTAGACCTGGGCCGTGCGGGCCACGTAGTACAGGCTCTTGGTGCGGCCTTCGATCTTCAGCGAATCCACGCCGATCTTGGTCAGGCGCTCCACATGCTCCACGGCACGCAGGTCCTTGGAGTTCATGATGTAAGTGCCATGCTCATCTTCCATGATGGGCATGAGCTCGCCGGGGCGGCCTTTTTCCTCGAGCAGATAGATGGCATCGGCCTTGGGATGGCGCTGCTGGTCGCCGCAGGTGCTGGTGAACTGGTTGTCCAGATCGTTCTTGGCTTCTTCGAAGTTGAAGCCGTTTTCCATGGTCTGGCCCAGCGCCTCGCCGGTATTGGGGTCCACGGCCGCGTCGTGCGTCTTGTAATCCCAGCGGCAGGCGTTGGTGCAAGTGCCCTGGTTGGGGTCGCGGCGGTTGAAGTAGCCCGACAGCAGGCAGCGGCCCGAGTAGGCGATGCACAGCGCGCCGTGCACAAACACTTCCAGCTCCATGTCGGGGCATTCCTGGCGGATCTTTTCGATCTCGTCCAGGCTCAGCTCGCGCGACAGGATGATGCGCGAGACGCCCATCTTCTGCCAGAACTTCACGGTGGCGTGGTTGGTGGTGTTGGCCTGCACGGACAGATGAATTTCCTGCTCGGGCCACTTTTCCTTGACCATCATGATGAGCCCGGGGTCGGCCATGATCATGGCGTCGGGCTTCATGGCGATGATGGGCTCGATGTCGCGCAGATAGGTGCGCACCTTGTCGTTGTGCGCAATCAGATTGCTGGTCAGGAAGAACTTCTTGCCGCGCGCATGGGCCTCGGCAATGCCCTGGCCGATCTGCTCCAGGCGGAATTCGTTGTTGCGCGCGCGTAGGCTGTAGCGCGGCTGGCCGGCGTAGACGGCGTCGGCGCCGAAATCGTAGGCGGCGCGCATCTTGTCGAGCGAGCCGGCAGGCAGCAGCAGTTCGGGGGCTTTGAGGGTCATGATGGCGCGTATTGTCCCGCAAACCGTTTGCCATTGCGTTGCGTGGGGGGCTGGCCTAGGCTCTCGCTATCGTCCGGGCTGGGCGGGCTAAGCCCTGTTTTTCGGGCGATGCGCGGGTTGGGGGCTACGCAAAATCTGGCTGCCGCCATGGTCAGCCGTGCTTGGGGCGCGGGCCATGGCTCATAAGGGAGTTTTTGATGTTCCGATATCTGAGTATCCGCAGAGGGCTGATCCTGGTGCTGGTCCTGATGCTGCTGGCGCTGGCCGTGGCCGCCGGCGAAGGCCTGCACAGCGCCATCAAGGGCGCAACGGGCACGCAGGCGCAGTACGACTTCTTTCACGGACGGCTGCTGGCCATCAAGCAGATGCAGATCCACATCGTGGAAAACCGGCTGGAGTTCTCCACGGGCTACCGCGAGCTGCTGCGCGGCGACAAGGCCGCGCTGCAGGAAGCCGTGGGCGATGCGGAAAAAGCCCTGGCCAATGCCGACAAGCAGGCCCAGGCCTTGCTGGCCGAAGCCGAGGCCAAGGCCCTGCCCGAGGAGCAGGAGCGGGCCCGCGCCGTGGCCCAGGCCTTTGCGGTCTACAAGGACATGGCACAGCGCAGCGCCCAGGCCTTGCGCAGCGGCAACGAGGAAGCGTATTACGGCACGGCCATGCGCGCCGAGCGCCGCAATGCGCTGCAGGGGCTGGAGGCGGCTATCCGCGCCTATCTCGATGCGTCCAACCAGCGCTCGCAAAGCCTGATTGCCCAGGCCCAGGCCTCGGCCTCCCAGGCCATGCTGGGCAATGCGGTGCTCATGGCTCTGGGTCTGGTGCTGGCCCTGGGCTGCTGGCTGTTCATCCGCGGCCAGGTGCTGCGCCCGCTGGACGAAGCCAACAGCGTGCTGGAGACCGTGGCCCGGGGTGATCTCACGGGACGCATTCCACAGGCCCGGCACGAGATCGGCCGCCTCATGGCCGCGCTGCAGAGCATGCAGGACAGCCTCGGCGACATGGTGACCGAAGTGCGCCAGGGCGTGGGCGAGATCGGTGTCGCGGCCCAGGAGATCGCGCTGGGCAATGCCAATCTGAGCGGCCGTACCGAGCAGCAGGCCTCGGCCCTGCAGCAGACCGCGGCCAGCATGGAGCAGCTGTCTTCCACCGTGCGCCAGAACGCCGACAACGCGCGCCAGGCCAACCAGCTGGCGGCCAGCAGCCTCGAGGTGGCCGAGCGCGGCGGCCAGGCCGGCACCGAAGCCGTGGCCACCATACGTGCGCTGGCCGACGGCTCCCGGCGCATGGCGGAGATCGTCACCGTCATCGACAGCATTGCGTTCCAGACCAATATCCTGGCGCTCAATGCCGCCGTGGAGGCGGCGCGCGCCGGCGAACAGGGCAAGGGCTTTGCCGTGGTGGCCTCCGAGGTGCGGGCCCTGGCCCAGCGCTCGGCCACGGCAGCCAAGGAGATCAAGAGCCTGATCGAGGACTCGGTGACCCAGGTGGATCTGGGCTCCAAGCAGGCCGAGCAGGCCGGCGAGCTGGTGCAGCAGATCCTGGCCTCGGTACGCCGCGTGACCGACATCATGGGCGAGATCTCGGCCGCCTCTCAGGAGCAGGCCTCGGGCATTGCCCAGGTCAACCAGGCCGTGTCCCAGATGGACCAGAACACCCAGCAGAACGCGGCCCTGGTGGAAGAGGCCGCAGCCGCTGCGGGCTCGCAGGAGGCACAGACCCGCCGCCTGCAGGAGGCCGTGGCGCGCTTCAAGGTTGCGGGCGCGGCCGGCATGCAGCGCCAGAGCCAGCCCGCGCCTCTTGCCCGCCCTGCCGCCGTGCCCCGCCAGACCGCTAGGCCTGCAGCGGCCAGGCCCACGGCTGCCATGCCCAAGCGCCCGCCCGCGCTGGCCTCGGCCGGCACGGCCGCAGCCGCGCCTGCATCCGCGCGCGATGATGGGGGCGACTGGGAGAGCTTCTGAGCCCGGTGCTGGCGGCTAGGGTTGGCCGGCGGACTCCCGGCGCAGATGGGCCAGCAGCCGGCCTGCGGGAGCGGATGGCGAAATGCCTTTGGCCGTGCACAGCCAGAGCTGGCGCCTGGCCCAGGCATCGCAGAGCGGCACGGCAACGACCCCGGTGGCGGCCGCATGGCGCCGGACCGCGGCCGCAGGCAGAACGCAGAGGCCCACGTTCTGCCCGACCAGCTGGCACAGGCCCTCGGGGTGGGGTAGTTGCACGCGCAGGCGCAGCGCGCTGCTCATGAGATGGGGCTTGCTGGCGACGGCGGCCTTTTCCAGCAGCAGGGCCTGCTTCAGCAGCAGCTGCTGCAGCGCCGAATCGCGCGGCAGGCCCACCCAGTTTTCATGGACGATGTCGGCTAGCGCCAGACTGGAGCGCGTGGCCAGCGGATGTTCGGCCGCAAGCACGGCCACCAGCTGGTCGCTGCGCCAGGGACTGCAGTCCAGGTCGGCCAGTGGCGGCGGCTGGTCCGCATCCCAGGCGGCCACGCCCAGATCGCACAGGCCTTGGCGCAGGCCGTCCAGCACCTCGGTGCTCGGGCATTCCTGCAGCTCCAGTGCCAGCTGCGGGTGCTGCTGCAAAAAGCCGCTGATGGCCAGAGGCAGGTGCTCGCGTATGGCCGAGGTATTGCCGCGCAGGCGCACCTGGGCGGCCAGGCCCGAGCCGAAATCGCCCATGGCGCCGCGCAGGCTCTGCATCTGCCGCAGCACCTGGCGCGCGTGCTGGCCCAGCGTATGGCCGGCTGCCGTGGGCTGCACGCCGCGTGCTTGGCGGACCAGCAGGGCCGTGCCCAGAAGCTCCTCCATGCCGCGCACGCGTTCGCTGGCCGAGGCCGGCGTGAGATGGCTGCGCTGGGCCGCCGCCGTCAGCGTGCCGCTGTCGAGGACATGCACAAACAGCTGGAGGTCGGTCAGATCGAAGCGCATGGGATTCAAGCCTAAGGTTTATACGAAGTCTGGATTTGAATAATCCCGCTGGTCAAGCCTCTTCTATCGCCGGATTATCTGCGTTATGCAAGAGAAAAATGATTTTTGTCTGCGTTTGATAGTTCGGATGATACGAAGGATTGAAGATGTGGAATGAAGGCTGGATGGCTGCGGCAGCCATTGCCGTGTTTGGACTGGCAGGTTGTGTCAAGGGCGTGGTGGGCCTGGGCTTGCCCACGGTCTCCATGGCCTTGCTGGCGGTGTTCATGCCGCCCGCGCAGGCCGCAGCCTTGCTGCTTTTGCCCTCGCTGGTGACGAATCTGGTGCAGATGCGGCCTGTGGCGGGCTTGCGGCCCTTGTTGCAGCGTCTGGGCTGGATGCTGCTGGGCATTGTGCTGGGCACGCTGGGAGGTGGGGCCCTCTGGGGCGGAGTCGGCCGCCTGCCCGCAGCCAGGCCGGCGTTGGGCCTGGCGCTGGTGATGTATGCCCTGTGGGGGCTGTCGGGCCTGCGCTGGCAGACGCCGCCGCCGCACCAGGCCTGGCTGGGCGCGGTATGCGGCCTGCTGACGGGGGTCATCACGGCGGTGACCGGTGTCTTTGTCGTGCCTGCCGTGGCCTTTCTGCAGTCGCTGGGCCTGTCTCGTCCCGCGCTCATGCAGGCCATGGGCCTGTGCTTTACCACCTCCACCCTGGCCCTGGGAGCCGGTTTGCTCTGGCAGGGCCAAGGCCTGGGTGCGCAGGCGCAGGAGATGGGGTTGGGACTGCTGGCTTCGGCCCTGATGCTGATTCCGGCACTGGCCGGCATGCACTGGGGCGAGCTGCTGCGCGAAAAACTCTCGCCCGAGCTTTTTAAAAAGCTGCTGATGTTCAGTCTGCTGGTCCTGGGTGTCTACCTGTGCTTCTGAGTGGCAGGGGCCACAGCGACATTGCCGCCGCCCCAGCGTTCGCGAGGCGGGCGGCAAATCCGCCCAGGGACGGTTACAGGCGGAAGACCTTGACGGCCTGGCCGCGCTCGACTTCCCGGTGCTGCAGGCTGCGCAGGCGCTGTGCCTGCCCCTCGCTGTGCGCATTGTGCTGCGCCAGCTTGATGGCCAGCAGCTCGCGCGCCAGCCGCTTGTTGGCATGCTGGCTGCGTTCGCTCATGACCTTGACGGCAATCCCGCTGGCCACATGCAGGGCATGGACGGCCGAGTCCGTGGTGTTGACATGCTGGCCGCCCTTGCCCGAAGCCTTGCAGGACTGGAACTGGATCTCGCCGTCCGTGGGCAGCTGGCGCGGCGGCTCGCAGCGCTGCACGGCGACGAACCAGTTCTTGCGCGGATGCCGGGGCCGGAAGGGGCTGGCGAAGATCCACTGGATGGTGCCCAGCCATTCGCGCAGTGCGGGCGTCTCGCGCTCGCAGCGCAGCAGCACCGACCTGTAGCCGGCCGGGGTGCGGGACTCCTCCAGCACCTCGACGGCCAGGTCCTCGGCGGCGCAGGCCTGCAGCAGTTTGCGCAGCGTCAGCTGCAGCGCGTATTCGCACTCGGCGGGGCCGTGGGCTGAGCTCAGTTGCATCAGCAGCATTGCATGGCTCCCTTCTTGTAGGTCAGCAGGGGCTTGAGGCGCGCGACCAGCTCCACCAGGCCGGCTTGCTGCAGGCTGGCGACCACGGAGTCCACATCCTTGTAGGCCTGGGGCGCCTCCTCGTAGACCAGTTCGCGGTCCGCGCAGACCACGGCGCTGCCGAAGCGCGTGCGCAGCAGCTCGTCCAGCGTGAAGCGGGGCCGCAGCCGGCCTGCGCAGTCCGTGCGCGCCCATTTGCGGCCGGCACCGTGGGCCAGCGAATCCAGGGCCTCGTGCCTGCCGGCGACGGGACGGACCAGATAGCTGTAGTCGCCGCGCGAGCCCGGAATGACGACCAGACCGCGGTCCGCCGGCGTGGCGCCCTTGCGGTGCAGAAAGCCGTCCTGGCCCTGCCAGTGGTGGGGCAGCACATGGTTGTGCGTGATGTCGAGCAGGGCCTCGCCCTGGGTGCGGATCGCGCGCAGCAAGCGCTGGGCGATGCAGCGGCGGTTGAGCTGCGCATAGTCGATGGCGGCAGCGTGCTGCAGCAGGTATTGCCTTGCGGCTTCGGTGCCGACGGCCAGACCGTCGTGGCTGAAGCGCTGCACATGCTCGCGCAGTATGGCGCCGCCCAGGCCGCGCGAGCCGCTGTGCACCATGAGGTGCACGCGCTTCTTGTCGAGCGTGCCTTCCTCGTAGAGGGTCTCGACCTGCTGCAGCTCGGCGAAGTGGTTGCCGCCGCCTATGGTGCCCAGGCTCTCCCGCAGATAGGCCAGGTCGGCGACGCCGCTGGTCTGCGCGATCTGCTGCAGTTGCTCCATGTCTACTGCGTCCAGCAGTTCCTGGGGCAGGGGGCCGTCGATATTGCCCACGGCTTTTTCGAGCTTGGCGGCCGAAGTCCTGTGCACGGCCAGCCCGGTCGCGTACAGGGACATGCCGCAGCCTATGTCGCCGCCGACCAGTGCCGGGTAGAAGCGCCCTACCGAGAAGAATGCCGCGCCTACGGGATAGCCGCGGCCCGGATGCAGGTCGGGCAGACCCACGGCGGCGCGGATGCCGTCCAGGTTGGCGGCCGTGGTGTGAAGTTGCTGGATGGCAGCGTCCTCGATCCAGACGCTGCGGTTGGCGAACACCTTGACGTAGGTGTCCGAAAAAGAATTGCCCATGAATGGCCCTTGGTCGAATGCATGAAATCGGCGATGGGCAGTCGCGACCTGCTCGGCCAGCAGGCATCCGGGAATTCACGCGCAGCACAAGGCCTGACTCCATGTCGTTCCATGGGGCGGGCGAGGTCTGCAGCGTGGCGAGAAGCGCTAGAAGGCTTTAGGCGTGCACGACTGCAAAGGGATTTGTCGTCTGGGACATGGCTCTCTCCTTTGCGTGAGTGGGGAAGCGCGCAATCCTTCGTGGATTGCGGCAAAGAAACGCATGCTATGGACTGGCGGGCGGCGGCGCAAGCCGTGCAGGTCGGCGCGTTGTGGATTGGCTACAGATATGAAAAAGCCCCGCGGGCCGAGCCGGCGGGGCTTGGGGCAGATCGGGGTACAGTCCCGCGTCAGTCCTGAGGCCTGAAGCCTATGACCAGATCCGACGGAACCTTGCCGTCGATATCGCGCGGCAGCTTGTCGGTTTTTTGCAGCGCACGCACCACGGCCTCGTCCCATGCGGCATTGCCGCTGGATTTGGCAATCGTGGCGCCGGTAATGGTGCCGTCGGGCGCGGTGCGCACATGTACCTCGGCACGCGGGTTGCCGCTGATCGCATCGGGATAGACGATATTGGGCTTGACCCGCGCGGCCACCTTGGCGCCATAGCCGGCCGACGGGCCGCCGCTCGCGCTGCTGCCCGCGCCGCCGCTGCGGCTGCCGCCGGTGCCGCTATGGTCGCTGCCGCCACTGCCGGAGCCGCTGCCCGCACCGCCGGCCAGGCCCTGCAGGCGCGCCAGCTCGGTCTTGCGGCGGGCGTCCGCCTCCTTGGCGTCCTTGGCCGCCTTGTCGGCCGCGGCTTTCTCCTTGGCGGCTTTCTCGGCCTTTTCCGCTTTTTCCTTCTCGGCTTTGTCCTTGGCCGCCTTTTCCTTGGCGGCCTTGTCCTTCTCGGCCTTCTCCTTTTCAGCCTTCTCCTTGGCCGCCTTGTCCTTGGCCGCCTTGTCCTTCTTCTCCTGTTCGAGCTTTTCGCGGTGTTCTCTCTCGGCCCTCTCGGCTTTTTCCGCCTTCTGCTTTTCCAGCTTGTCCTGGCGGGC
The DNA here is from genome assembly GCF_041079535.1 of Comamonas guangdongensis. Lineage (NCBI taxonomy): Bacteria > Pseudomonadati > Pseudomonadota > Betaproteobacteria > Burkholderiales > Comamonadaceae > Comamonas > Comamonas guangdongensis. The sequence continues at coordinate 17,352 of NZ_JBFYGN010000032.1, forward strand.
CTTCTCTGCCTTCTCGGCCTTTTCCTTCTCGAGCTTGGCCTCGTGTTCCTTCTCGGCCTTGGCCTTGCGCTCTCTCTCGCGTTCCTCGCGCGCTTCCTGCTCGGCCTTTTCCTTCTTCTGCTGTTCCAGCTTCTTCTTTTTGGCCAGCGCTATCTCGGCCTCATGCTCGTCGTCATGGGCCTGGACCTTGGGGGCCGGCGCGGGCACGGGCGCAGCCACGGGTTCGGGAACCGGTGGCGGTGGAGGAGGCTCGGGTGCCGGTTCGGGAACGGGTTCGGGCGGAGCCGGCGGTGGCGTCACGCTTGCGGCAGAGGCCGGAGCGGCACTGCTCCAGACCTCGGCCGCAACCATGGCTTCTTCGGCTTCCTTGGGAGGGCGCACCGTCCACAGCAGGGCCGCGATCAGCAGCCCGTGCGCGGCCAGGGCCAGCGACCAGGAGCGCGCCCGGCCCTGGGAGCGGGGCGGGGCAAACTGATCGCGATCTTGCTGGTGAGGCATGGTGACTTGGTGGTCCGCGCTGGCTGCAGGTTCAAGCCTGCAATCCGGCGCAGCGCTTCATGGAGATGGGATCAATTGCTGGAGGAGACCACGCCGAAGGCAATGCGCTTGACGCCGGCCTTGGAGAGCGTGGTGTGGGCTTTCATGACATCGTCGAAGGGCAGGCCCTTGTCGGCCACGATCTGGATGGCGCTGTCCTCGCTCTGGCCTTCTTGCCAGGACTGGGCCAGGCCCTTGAGGTCATCGAGCTTGACGGTCTGCGTGCTGTCGCCGTTCTTGAACTTGACGCTGCCGTCCTTGTCCAGCAGCACATAGGCGATGTTCTTGGTCGGCGGGCGCGAGGACTTGCCGGCGCTGGGCACGTTGATGGAGCCCGGCGTGAGCATGGGCGCCGTCACCATGAAGATGATGAGCAGCACCAGCATCACGTCGATGAAGGGCACCATATTGATCTCGTTGACGGTGCGGCGGTTGCGGCCGCGTGAACTCATGGCAGGCATGGAGTCACTCCTTGCTGTGCGCCATCAATGGCCGGAGGCACTGGTGGTGGCGCCCACATTGCGCTGCAGGATGTTGGAGAACTCTTCGATGAAGGTCTCTTCCTGGCTGGCGATGCGGTCGATGTTGTGGGCATAGCGGTTGTAGGCCGTCACGGCCGGAATGGCGGCGAACAGGCCCATGGCCGTGGCCACCAGGGCCTCGGCAATGCCGGGGGCCACGGTGGCCAGCGTGATCTGCTCCATATTGGCAAAGCCCGTGAAGGCGTGCATCACGCCCCAGACGGTGCCGAACAGGCCCACATAGGGCGAGACCGAGGCCACGGTGCCCAGAAAGGACAGGCCGGACTCGATTTCGTCGAGCTCGCGCTGGAAGCTGGCGCGCATGGCGCGACGCGTGCCGTCCATCAGCGTGGCGACATCGCCGATGCGGCGCTCGCGCAGCTTCTGGTACTCGCGCATGCCGCTGGCAAAAATGCGCTCCATGGGGCCGCCGCTCTTGGCGTTCTGCGCCGCCGAGGCATAGAGGTCGTTGAGGCTGGTGCCGGACCAGAAGTCCTGCTCGAAGTTGTCGTTGAGCGAGCGCACGCGCTTCAAGGTCTGGGCCTTGCGGAAGATGGTGGCCCAGCTGGCGATGGATGCGACCACCAGTATCAGCATGACCATTTGCACCACCCAGCTCGCCTGCATGACGAGGCTCAGGATGGACATGTCTTGGGAGTTCATGAAAGTTGCTCCAGGATGCGGTTCGGAATTCTCGCGGGGCGCATGGTTGAGCCATCCACCCACCCAATTCGGATGGAGCCCGCGCACAGCAGCGCGGGCTCGCTTGATTGATCGTCGGTACTCGGCAGCAGCGCTTGCTGCGTGATTGTGAGCGAAGCACGACCGGCACTTTGCAGCTTTGCGGTAACAATAAGTTGGTCATCCAGCCGTGCCGGGCGCAGATATTCGAGCTGCGCAGAGGTTACGACAAAGATTCCGCCGGTTTGTTCCCGCAGGCTGTGCTGGGATATGCCCAGCGACCTCAACCATTCGGTGCGCGCACGCTCGAAGAACTTGAGGTAGTTGGCATAGAACACGACGCCGCCGGCATCGGTGTCCTCCCAATACACGCGAATCGGAAATTCAAAGGCCATGATGTCTTCAGCCCAGCAATTTCTTTAGCCGCGTAATCGCTTCCTGTAACTGTTCCATGGAGTTGGCCGTGGAAAAGCGCACGAAGTCCGCGGTTTCGGCCTGGCCGAAGTCGCGTCCGGGCGTGATGGCCAGGTGGGCCCGGTCCATGAGCGCATAGGCAAAATCCCAGCTGCCCTGCACGCCCAGCTTGGCCGCGGCGGCGCGGCAGTCGGCCCAGGCGTAGAAGGCGCCGTCGGGCTTGACGGGCACGGGCAGGCCGATGGATTCCAGCGCGGGGATGAAATAGTCGCGCCGGGCCTTGAACTCGGCGCGGCGGCGTTCGTACTCGGCAATGCTCTCGGGCTCGAAGCAGGCCAGGGCCGCGTATTGCGAGACGGTGCTGGCGCAGATGAACAGGTGCTGGGCTAGCATCTCTATGGGGGCCACCAGGGACTCGGGCACCACCATCCAGCCCAGGCGCCAGCCCGTCATATTGAAATACTTGCTGAAGCTGTTGATGGAGATGATGTCCTCGCCCAACTCCAGCGCCGACTTGCCAAAGCTCTCGTCGTAGGACAGGCCCAGGTAGATTTCGTCGACGATGGTCAGCCCGCCCTTGGCGCGCACCACCTCATGGATGCGACGCAGCTCGTCGGGCGCGATCGAGGTGCCCGTGGGGTTGGAGGGCGAGGCCAGCATCACGCCGCGCGTGTGTTCGCCCCAGGCGGCCTGCACCTTGTCGGCGCTGAGCTGGAAGCGCTCGGCGGCCGAGGAGGGAATCAGCACCGGCCGGCCCTCGGCCGCCGACACGAAGTGGCGGTTGCAGGGATAGCTGGGGTCGGGCATCAGCACTTCGTCGCCCGCATCGATCAGGGCCAGGCAGGCCAGCTGCAGCGCGGCCGAGGCGCCGGCCGTGATGATGATGCGCCTGGCCGGCACATCCACGCCAAAGCGGCTCGCATACCAGGCGCTGATGCGCTCGCGCAGCTCGGGCAGGCCCGGCGCCTGGGTGTACTGGGTGCGGCCCGCGCGTATGGCGCGCTCCGCAGCTTCTTGCACCAGCGGCGGCGCGCCGAAGTCGGGCTCGCCGATGTTCAGGTAAATCATGGGCGAGCCGCTGGCTGCGGACTGGCGCGCGATTTCCTGAGCGTGCTTGGCCATTTCCATGACGTAAAAAGGTTCGATGCGCTGGGCGCGGCGTGAAAGCTGCATGACGGGCAAACGAGGTTGGCTGGCTGAGTCCTCTTGAGGCCGGGCTCAGAAGGCGATTGGAAGGCTGCGGACTACATGGCCGGTATTCGTGGTACGGCGCCGGAGCCTGGCGCCCGCCCGGCGGCGGGGCGCCGAGCACGGGCCTGGGCCGGCCACGCCGCCCCGCAGCGAGGGCGCTGTTCCCCTCCCGAGGAGGGAGGGGATGCGGCAAGGCCGCTCAGGGAGTGTTCTTCCTGTCGTGTTCCACCTCGGCGCTGCGGAGCTGGGGCGCGAGGCCGTTGAGCACGGCGTTCACATATTTGTGGCCGTCGGTGCCGCCGAATTCCTTGGCCAGCTCGATGCACTCGTTGAGCACCACGCGCCAGGGCACGTCGGGGCAGTGCTGGAACTCGTACACGCCTATCCACATGCAGGCATGCTCGATGGGCGAGATCTCGGTCAGGCCGCGATCCAGCTTGGGCGTGATCAGCGCGTCGAGTGCGGCTTCGTTTTCGACGCAGCCGCGCAGCAGCGCGTCGTAGTGCACCACATCGGCCTTGTGAAAGCCGGCCAGATCACGGGTGAAGCGGTCGATGTCGAGGACCTCGTTGCGGCCCACGAGATGCTGGTACAGGCCTTGCAGCGCGAATTCGCGCGCACGGCTGCGGTTGGACTTGGAGCCCGCCTTGCGCGCGCCGGTGCTGGTCAGGCCGGTGCGGCTTTGGCGGGGAGGTCGGCCGGAAGCCGAGGCGCTCGATTGTTCGTCACTCATGGTCGTCGTAATTGTCGTAGGCGTTGAGCAGGTTGGCCATTTCCACGGCCACGCGGGCCGCGTCGCGGCCTTTTTCTACCTGGCGCGCAATGGCCTGCTCGAGGTTTTCGGTGGTGATGATCGCGTTGGCGATCGGCAGGTGGTAGTCCAGGGACAGGCGTGTCACGCCCGCGCCCGATTCATTGGCCACCAGCTCGAAGTGGTATGTCTCCCCACGGATGATGCAGCCCAGCGCCACCAGGGCGTCGTACTCATCGGTCTCGGCCAGTGTCTGCAGCGCCACGGGCACTTCGAGTGCGCCGGGGACGGTGACATGGTCGATGTTCTCGGACTTCACACCCAGCGCCAGCAGCTCGTCGCGGCAGGAGGCAAACAGGGTGTTGGTGATGCTTTCGTTGAAGCGCGCCTGGACGATGCCGATCTTCAGCTCGGCGCCGTCGAGGTTCTGGCCTTGGCCTTTTTCTGCGTTTTGCATAGGTGTTCCGTCTCTTATTCCTTGGGGATGTAGCCGGTGATTTCGAGGCCGTAGCCGGCCATGCTGGGCATGCGGCGGGGCTGGCCCATGAGTTGCATCTTGGCGACGCCCATCTCGCGCAGAATCTGCGCGCCCACGCCATAGGTGCGCAGGTCCATGCGGCCGCGCTCGGGCGCCTGGGCCGAGCGGGCCTTGCCTTCGAACTGGGTCAGCAGCTGCTCGCCCGATTCGCTGCAGTTGAGCAGCACGGCCACGCCCTGGCCCTGCTGGGCGATGTATTTGAGGCTTTCGTCCAGGCTCCACGAATGCTGGTTGCGGCCGACTTCGAGCGCATCCAGCACCGACAGCGGCTCGTGCACGCGCACGGCCACGGGGGTCTCGGCGGTCCACTCGCCCTTGACCAGCGCCAGATGGACCGAGCCGCTGGGCACGTCGCGGAAGGCGTGGGCGGTGAATTCGCCGTGGGCGGTCTGCATGGGGCGCGAGCCCACTTTCTGCAGCAGCGACTCATTGCGGCTGCGGTATTCGATGAGGTCGGCGATGGTGCCGATCTTGATGCCGTGCTCGGCGCAGAACAGCTGCAGATCGGGCAGGCGGGCCATGGTGCCGTCGTCCTTCATGATCTCGCAGATCACGGCCGAGGGCGAGCAGCCGGCCAGCGCGGCCAGGTCGCAGCCGGCCTCGGTATGGCCGGCGCGCATGAGCACGCCGCCGTCCACGGCCTGCAGCGGGAAGATGTGGCCGGGCTGCACCAGGTCGCTGGGCTGGCTGTTCTTGTTCACGGCCACCTGCACGGTGCGTGCGCGGTCGGCCGCCGAGATGCCCGTGGTCACGCCTTCGGCGGCTTCGATGGAGACCGTGAAGGCTGTGCTGTACACGGTGCCGTTGCGCGCCGCCATGGGCGGCAGCTTGAGGAATTCGCAGCGTTCGCGCGTGAGGGTCAGGCAGATCAGTCCGCGGCCGAAGCGGGCCATGAAGTTGATGGCTTCGGGCGTGACATGGTCCGAGGCCAAAACCAGATCGCCTTCGTTCTCGCGATCTTCTTCGTCAACGAGAACGACCATGCGGCCGGCACGGATCTCCGCCACGATTTCTTCGACGGGCGAGATGGGCACGGGTTGAAGAGAGCTGTTCATGGATTGCCTTCTTGGACTTGAGCGATATGCGATGCATTGCGGTCAGCGGCTGGCGCAGCACACGCACCAGTCAGGCATTGCCAGCGCCGCCGGAGGGCGCTGGCAGGACTTCCAAAGAACGTGTGTGGCGGGACTGCCGCCTGGGCGGGGCCGCTTTCTGCAGTGCAAGGCCTGCGGAAAGCACTCATTCTATGCCAGCGGGGCGCATCCGGCAGGGCAGGGGTTGCTGCAGATCAGCAATCGGTGCGCTCAGAATTCATGGTCCTTGAGCACCACGTCGCCGTCGGGATAGGCACAGCAGGGCAGCACATAGCCCTCGGCCTTTTCCTCGGGCGTGAGGCCCGGCCATTCGATCTCGTAATGCACCGAGCCGGAGACCATCTGGCCCAGGCAGGTGCGGCAGGTGCCGTTGCGGCAGGAACTGGGCCAGTCCACGCCGCCGCTTTCCAGCGAATCGAGCAGCGGCTGATCGGCCCAGGCGTCGACCTGCTGGCCGCTGGGCTCGCACTTGGCAATAAAGAAAGGGGGCGCGAAAAGAGAGTCGTTGGACATGGATTCAACCGGGCAGACGCTTGCAGAACCCGTGTTTGTAACGGGTTTGGCAAGGCCGTGAGGTTAAAGCGGTTTGCCTGATTTTTAAGCAGCGGCGGCAGATGCGTTTCAAAACAATGACTTACGAATCTTGCAAGGCGTTTGCTTGGCCTTGTCCACATGCTTGTCCAGCCAAACTGGGGGTAAGGCGCTTTGCACCGCCCGGCAGGCATGTGGATGGCCGGATGTCGGAGTCATGCCTGCTTTCTGCCTAAAAAACGGGCGTTGAAAACAAAGGCATTTGAAATCAATGGCTTGGTTCACTTGTTCAGGCCGCGATGGCAGTTGTTCACAAGCTTGTCCAGCGTCTGCCGGGATAAGTGCAAGTCTCCGAATGATGGTTTGATGAAAAAACAAGCATTCAAGAAAATTTCATGTAAATCAATGGTTTGTCGCACTGCTGCAAAAGCTATTCAGCATTGTCCACAGGCTTGTCTAGAAAATCTGGGGACAAGCGCGGCGGCTGTGGATGGCTGCGGTTTGCTATCGATTACAGAGTGCATTACGCCTTATGGATATTGATTTCCATATTTAAAACCGATGGAAAGAATGCGGAACAGGCGATGACTGCTTTTTATTTGATAGCAAGCCCTGAGGCTTACCCGCAATCAGTCGCCAAGGCTACGCTGCGCTGCAGCACGCGCGCGTACATTGTTGCGCTGTAAACCACTGAGCAAGGAGAAACACATCATGGCAATGGATTTTCAAGGTCGCGTGGCCATCGTCACCGGGGCCGGCGGCGGCCTGGGCCGCCTGCATGCGCTGGCGCTGGCCAGGCGCGGTGCCAAGGTGCTGGTCAATGACCTGGGCGGCGCGGTCGACGGCTCGGGCGGTTCGGCCACGGCCGCACAACTGGTGGTCGACGAAATCCGTGCCGCGGGGGGCGAGGCCATGGCCAATGCGGCATCGGTCACCGACTTCGAGGCCGTGCAGGCCATGGTCAGGCAGGCCGTGGCGACCTGGGGCCGGGTCGATATTCTGGTCAACAACGCGGGCATTCTGCGCGACAAGAGCTTTGCCAAGATGGAGATGGCCGACTTCCGCCTGGTGGTCGAGGTGCACCTGATGGGCGCGGCCAACTGCTGCAAGGCCGTGTGGCCGCTGATGCAGGAGCAGAACTACGGCCGCATCGTGATGACGACCTCGTCCACGGGTCTGTACGGCAATTTCGGCCAGGCCAACTATGGCGCGGCCAAGCTGGCCCAGGTGGGCCTGATGCAGACCCTGGCCATCGAAGGCGCCAAGCACGATATCCGTGTCAATGCGCTGGCGCCCACGGCGGCCACGCGCATGACGGCGGGCCTGCTGCCCGAGCCCGTGCTCGAAGCCCTGAGGCCCGAGGCCGTGGTGCCCGCGATGCTGGTGCTCGCGCATGAGAGCGCGCCCACGCGCACGATCCTCTGCGCCGGTGCGGGCGGCTTCGAGGCCGCGCACATCACCATGACCCAGGGCATCTATCTGGGCATGGGCGACACCGTGCCCGAGGAACTGGCCGCGCGGCTGGCCGAGGTCACGGCCAGCGAAGGCCAGCAGGTGCCCGGTGGCGGCTCGGTGCAGGGCCAGGTGGAAGTGGGCAAGGCCATGAAGGCGCACGGGCACTGACTTGCTAGCACGTCTTGCATAAGCCCTCCCCGGAGGGCTTTTTGCCGCCTGCAAGTGGGTGTCTGCTCACACCGTATCGCCTAGCGAGACTGACAGTTTGCTGGCGCATCCCGTGTATTCTTGACGGCCGACAGGCCGAAACAGGTGGTTAAGCGGCCAGCGTCCATCGCGTTGCGTCGTGTTTCTCTATGATTCGCCGTCTGGGCGCGATTGGGCAGACGAAGTTTGTCGTCAGCGTCTTCACCAAAAGGTAAAAAGAATGAAGACATCGCAGGCCGCCGTGAACATGCCCTCTGCCGAGAGGCTGCTGGGCATTCGTCGCGGCATCGAGAAAGAGGGGCTGCGGGCGCTGGCAACGGGCTCGCTGGCGCTGACGCCGCATCCGGCCGAGCTGGGCTCGGCCCTCACCCATCCCCATATCACCACCGATTACAGTGAGTCGCAGCTGGAGCTCATCACCGGCGCGCGCCTGGGCGTGCAGGAATGCCTGGACGAGCTGGTCGAGGTGCACCAGTTCGTGCTGCGCAACTTGAGCGAAAGCGGCGAGCTGATGTGGAATTCCAGCATGCCCTGCCGCCTGCCGATTGACGAGACGATTCCGCTGGGCCGCTACGGCAGCTCGCATTCGGGCCGCTCCAAAAGCGTCTACCGCATGGGCCTGGGCCATCGCTATGGCCGGCGCATGCAGACCATCTCGGGCATCCACTACAACTGGTCGCTGCCCGGCGTGAGCAGCGACGAGTACTTCGCGCTGATCCGCAACTTCCGCCGCCATGCCTTCGTGCTGCTCTATCTGTATGGCGCCTCGCCGGCGCTGTGCCCCTGCTTTGTGGAAGGGCGGGACCACAGGCTGCAGCCGCTGGGCGACGGCAAGGATGCGCTGTACCTGCCTCATGCGACCTCGCTGCGCATGGGGCGCCTCGGCTATCAGAGCGATGCGCAGTCAAGCATCTGCGTGAGCTACAACGGCCTCGACGGCTATGCGGACTCGCTGCACGACGCGCTCACACGCCCCTATCCGGCCTATGAGCAGCTGGGCGTGCGCAACCCCGGCGGCGACTACAACCAGCTGGGCACGGGGTTGCTGCAGATCGAGAACGAGTTCTACGGCACCATCCGCCCCAAGCGCACCGTGAAGAGCGGCGAGCGTCCGCTGCACGCGCTGCGCGAGCGCGGCGTGGAATATGTGGAAGTGCGGCTCATGGACATCGATCCCTTCGAGACCGTGGGGATCGCCCCGGCCACCATGCGCATGCTCGACGTGTTCCTGCTGCACTGCCTGCACAGCGACAGCCCGCCCGACACGCCCCAGGAAATCGCCGACCTCAAGCACAACCAGCATCTGACCGCCGAGCAGGGGCGCGAGCCGGGCCTGACGCTGACGCGCGGCGGCCAGCAGGTGCTGCTGACCGACTGGGCGCAGGAGGTGCTGCAGCAATGCCGCCCCTATGCCCAGGCGCTGGATGCGGCCAACGGCGGCGGCGATTACACGGCCGCACTGGACCAGGCCCTGGCCCGGGTCAACGGCGCGCAGACCACGCCCTCGGCCCATGTGCTGCAGGAGCTGACCGGCCCCTATGCCAACCGCTTCATAGACTTCATGACCGCCCAGTCCGCCAAGGCGCGCGATGCGCTGCTGGCCATGCCCTGGTCGGCGGCGCAGCAGGCCCGCTTCGAGCAGATGAGCGAAGCCTCGGTGGCGGCCCAGGCGGCGCTGGAGGCCGCCGACACGCTGACCTTCGAGGAATGGCGCCAGCGTTACATGGACCCGGCCAGCCTGCTCTAAGAACGTGTGCACGTTCTAAAAGCCTGTGCGCGATCAGCGCAGCCACGCGCCAGGCCGCGTGGCTGCACGCGTCGGCCCTCCCATCTGGCTTACGATAGGGCGATTCCCGCAGCAGGTATATCCGGTCAATGACCTCTTCCAAAACCTCCGCCAATTCCTTTGTCCGGCGCGTTCGCGGCCAGCTGGAGACACTCTCGGCAGCCGAGCGCCGACTCGCGGATTTCATGCTGGAGTTTCCCGGCGAGCTTGCCAGCTACGCGGCCAGCGAGCTGGCGGCGCTGGCCGGCGTTTCCAACGCGACGGTCAGCCGTTTCATAAGGCGCCTGGGCTATGCCAGCTACGAAGAGGCAAAACGCGATGTGCGGCGCGAGAAGGAGTCCGGCTCGCCCTTGTTTCAGGCGGTCAAGAGCGATGCAGGGGGCCGGGCGCAGGCCAGCCTGATCGCCACGCACCTGGAGCAATCGCAGTCGAATCTGGCACGCACCTTTGCTCAGCTCAACAATGAGCAGATGCAGGACATCGTCACCGCGCTGGTCGAGGCGCCGCGCGTGCTGATCTTCGGTACGCGCGGCAGCCATGGATTCGTGCGCTATCTGCGTTGGCAGATGCTGCGGGTGCTGCCCTCGGTGGTAGCGATGCCGGAAGCGGGGGAGTCGCTGGCCGAGCATCTGGCAGGCCTTGCGCCGCAGGACTGCCTGGTGGTGTTCGGCATCCGGCGCCAGACCCGGCAGATCTCCGGCCTGCTGGAGGTCGCCAGCAAGTCGGGCTGCAAAATCCTTTTCATCTGCGATGCCATGTCGCCCGACCGCCGCGAGGCAACCTGGTCGATCCAGTGCCAATGCGCGGGTCCGGGGCTGCTGGACAACCATGTGTCCGTGATGGCGCTGTGCGATCTGGTGGCCTCGATGGTCATGGAGGGCGCCGGCGCCGCGGGGCGCAAGCGCCTGGCCAGCATCGAGCTGCTGCACGAAGACCTCGAAGAGCTGTAGGCCTGTTCCCTGGTTCCGGCCCGCAGGCATGGGATTCGCGAAACTAATAGCTTCTTGCGCCTGGTTTTATTAGTTTTCAGGCGAAAAAGACTCTGAAATCAATGATTGACGGGCGCTAAAGGCTCACTTTTTTAGTTGTCCAGGCTTCTCAAGCCTGTGCGGGTTTGTCCTGGGGACATCTTTTGCGTGCGATATGAAAATTAATTTTCAAATTTATTTGAATTTGGAATTTAGTTTCCTTTATTCTGAACGCAACCGGAGTCTCTTATGGCAGGCGGACCTCAGCTCTCATCGCTTCCCAACTCTCCCAAGATGGCCCAGCTCGATCAATCGCTGGACCGGATCGGGATGACGCGATCGCATCACGCCATCATTTTCTTGATCCTGATCGGCTGCCTGTTTGACGCTTTCGAGCAGAACGCGGTCGGCATCGTGGGGCCGGTGCTGCGCGAGCAGTGGGGGCTGGATGCCGCGCATATCGGCATGCTCAACACGGTGACCTTTGCCGCCGCCGCCGTCGGGCGCGTGATCTCCGGCTATGTGGCGGACCGCTACGGCCGCCGCGTGATGCTCAGCATCGACCTGCTGCTGTTCACCCTGGGCGCGGGCATCTGCGCCATGGCGCCCAATCTGGCCGTGATGGCCATCGGCCGTGCGGTAGTCGGCTTCGGGCTGGGTGGCGAGATCGCGATTGCCGTGACCATGCTGGCCGAGTTCTGTTCGGCCAAGGCGCGCGGCGCGGCCATAGGCACCGTCAACGTGGCGGCCGGCGGGTTGGGCAACTTTCTGGCTCCGGGCTTTGGCCTGCTGGTGTTCTGGCTGTTCCCGGGCGACAACAACTGGCGCTGGCTGTTCGTCTGCCTGATGGTGCCGGCGCTGCTGGGCGCGTTCTACCGCCGCTATATTCCCGAGACGCCGCGCTTTCTGCTCTCGCAGGGCAAGGTCAAGGAAACCAATGCCGTGCTGTCCAAGCTGGCCGCTGGCCGCCTGTCGGGCAAGCACATTCCGCAGCAGGAGTTCATTGCCGACGATGGCGTGGCGCCGCCCGAATCCAAGGTCAAGGTGCGTGTGACCGAGATTTTCCGCGGCGCGCTGGCGCGCCGCACCATCCCGCTGTGCGTCACGATCTGGATGACCTATGGCGCGCAGATCTCGGTGCTGACGCTGATGCCGACCATTCTGGTGTCGCTGGGCTATTCCATCTCCAAGAGCCTGATGTTCACCATGGTGATGCAGTGCGGCAGCCTGCTGGGCGCGATTGCCGCCTCGGCGCTGGGCTTTCACTTTCCGCGCAAACGCGTGCTGACCATCGGTGCGGTCTGCGCCTGCATCGCCGCGCTGTCCATAGGCTTTCTGGCCAAGAACATCGTGGTGCTGCTGGCGGCCGGTGCCGTGTTCCAGTTCTTTGTGCTGCTGCTCAACACCACGATCTGGATCTTTGCGCCCGAGCTTTATCCCACCCGCGTGCGCGCTTTCGGCACCGCCTTCATTCTGGCGACCGGCACCGCTGGCGGCGCCTGCATGCCGCTGGTGGCCGGCAAGCTGCTGGACACGGTCGGCCTGCCCGGCGTGTTCACCATGGTCGCCGTGATGTATGCGATCTTTGTGATCAGCATCCAGAGCGTGCCCGAGACCTACGGCACCTCGCCCGACGCAATGCCCATCGACGGCGGCGAACAGGATCATGCGGCAGCGCCAATCGCTGCCGCGCGCTCGCACTGAGAGCCACGATTTCAGGAAAAATTTCGAATGCAGAACATTCTGGTCATCAACCCCAATTCATCCCAGGCCACCACCACGATGATGGTCGATATCGCGGCGCAGGAGGTGCCGGCCGGCGTCGCCGTCAGCGGCCTGACCGCGCAGCGCGCCCCTTTGATGATCGTCAACCAGCAGGAGCTGGACGCATCGGCGCTGGAGGTGGAAGCCGCCTGGCGCGAGGTGGCGGCAAAGAACTGGTCGGGCGTCATCATCAGCGCCTTTGGCGACCCGGCGCTGGAGGCGGTGCGCCGCTCGACCCGCTTGCCGGTGGTGGGCATCTGCGAGTCGTCCATGCTCGAAGCGGCGCAGGGCGGCAAGCGCTTTGCCGTGGCCACCGTCACGCCCGATCTGGCCGATGCCATCAATGGCAAGGCCCGGGCTCTGGGGCTGGACAGGCTCTTCACCGGCATCCGCCTGACCGAGGGAGATCCGCGTGGGCTGACCGCCGACCCGAGGGCGCTGGAGGCCGCGCTGGCGCAGGCCGTGCGGCTGTGCATCGAAGAGGACGGGGCCGAGGCGGTGATCATCGGCGGTGGCCCGCTGGGCCAGGTGGCATTGCAACTGGCTCCGCAGTTTCAGGTGCCGATCATCGCGCCGATCTCGGCCGCCGTGCGGCGCCTGGTGCGGCTGATGGAGGGCGCGTCGGTCGCGCAGCTGGCGTAGAGATCGTGAACACGCTCTAAGGCCGAGGACTCCGGTGACAAGCGTCAGCAGCCCGGGCTGCTGGCGCTTTTCTATCTGGGAGCCTGGGCGGCGAATCCGGATTTGTCACGAAGGTGACATTTAAGTTTCATATCGTTACATCAGCGGACCGGTGCATGTCCGGGCCGCACACTATCCGGTGGATGCAACGTGTCTCTATTCCGATTCCAGAATCTCTCCGTGGCCCGCAAGATGTGGGCCTTGTTCCTGGGCCTGCTGCTGTGCTGTGTGCTGGTGGCCGGCGGTCTGTTCAGCTATCTGCAGAATGTGGAGCAGCGCATGAGCAGCGCGGTGCAATCCACGGACAAGCGCATCAATCTGGCGCTGCGCTGGCAGGCGCTGACGCTGCAAAGCGTGGAAGCGGCCCTGGCCAGCGTGCTGTCGTCGGAGGAGCATCTGATCACCCAGCTCTCGCAGAAAGCGCGGGGTCTGATGCAGCAGGCCGGCGGCCTGCAGCAGCAGGTGCAGGCCGGCGCGCACAGCGAGCGGGACAGGGCGGGCCTGGCCAGGGTGGAGCAGGAGCGCAAGTCCGTACTCGAGATCTATGAAAAAGCCTACCAAGCGCGCGATCTGGGCAAGGCCTGGGAGGCGCAGAAGCTGGTGGACGAGCAGCTGATCCCGGCCGCCAAGCGCTATGTGCAGGCACAGGACGCTTTTATCGCCGCCCAGCAGCAGCAGCGCCAGGAGGCCGAGCTGCAGGGCAGCGAGCAAAGCCTGCTGGCCAAGCGCATGGCGGCCGGCGTGGGCCTGCTCATGGGCCTGCTGGGCGCGCTGCTGTCGCTGGCGACGATACGCTCCATCACCACCCCGCTGGGCGAGGCCGTGCAGCTGGCGCAGACGATTGCGGCCGGAGACCTGAGCTACGCGCCGCACAGCGAGCGCAGCGACGAGCTGGGCCAGCTCATGCAGGCGCTGGCGCGGATGACGCAGCAGCTGCGCGGTCTGGTGGGAGAGGTGCAGGGCGGTGTCGAGGCCGTGGCCGCGGCCTCCAGCCAGATGGCCCAGGACAACAGCGATCTGTCCGAGCGCACGGCGCGTGCCGCCGAGCAGCTCAAGGTCACGGTCGGCAGCATCGAGAACATGGTCACCCTGGTCACCCGTTCCGCAGACAGCGCGCGCCATGCGGACCGGAGCGCGCGCAGCGCGGCCGAGGCCGCGGCAAGCGGCGGCAGCGTGGTGCAGCAGGTGGTGAGCAATATGCAGCACCTGGCCCAAAGCAGCCAGCAGGTGGCGGCCATCGTGGGGGTGATCGACGGCATCGCCTTCCAGACCAATATCCTCGCGCTCAATGCGGCCGTCGAGGCCGCGCGCGCCGGTCCCCAGGGCCGCGGCTTTGCCGTGGTGGCGGCCGAGGTGCGCGAGCTGGCGCAGCGCAGCAGCGAGGCCGCCAAGCAGATCCGCCAGCTGATGGAGCATTCCACGCAGCAGATGCAGTCGGGCCAGACGCTGGCGCTGCAGGCCGGCCAGCGCATGGAGCACATCGTGCGCGATGTGCAGAAGGTCAGCGGCCTGATTGCCTCGATCACCGAGGCGGCCCAGGCCCAGAACCAGGGCATAGCCCAGATCAGCGAGGCGGTTCAGGCCCTGGACCACATGACCAGCCAGAACACGGGCCTGGTCGCGGAATCCAGCGCGGCCGCGCGCGAGCTGTTTCAGCAGGCCCAGCGGCTGGAGGCCGGGGCGGGACGCTTCAGGATCAGTTGCCGGGAAGAGGCCGGCGGCGCCGTGGCGGGCGCGGTGCAGGCTCTGGCGGCGCCGGAGTTCGAGACGGTCTGAGGCTCAAGCCGTGGCCAGAGCCGCGGCGGCGTCCTCGAGCCAGAAGCTCAGCGCGCCGTAATAGCCTTCCCAGACGCAGCCGTTGCAGCCGCGCCCGCAGCAACTCGTGGGCTCGGGCGGTGGACGGCGCAGAGTCATGTCGGCCGCGGCCGCGCGGCCCTGCCATAGCGCAATCTGGGCGCGGGCATGCAGCAGCGGCTGCTGCAGAGCCTGGTCGCTCAAGCGCGGCTCACTTCCTGAAGCGCGTGAGCAGATACTGGCCGACAAAGGCCAGGCCCAGCACCAGGGCGAACCAGCCGACCAGATAGGATTGGGCAAACAGCTGGCCTATGCCGCTTTCGGGCTTGAAGATCGGGGCCAGCAAAATGATCAGACCGATCAGCGCAATCGTCATGCCCTTGATCAGAATTTCGTTGCGGGCTTTGGACTTTTGGGGGGCGGAGGGCAGGGGCATAGACGGGCTGGCAGGTCAGGAAAGCAGGAGGCGATTATCCTTGCGCGCCTGAATTCACCCACACGAGAAAAGAGATAACCCGTTATGGCCATCCAATGGTTTCCCGGTCACATGCACCTGACGCGCCAGGCCATCGCGGAGCGCGTCAAGGAAATTGACGTGGTCATCGAGGTGCTGGATGCACGCCTGCCGGGCTCCAGCGCCAATCCCCTGCTGCAGGAGATGACCGGCCACAAGCCGCGGCTGAAGATTCTCAACAAGCAGGACCTGGCCGATGCCGTGCAGACCAAGGCCTGGCTGGACTGGTACAACGCCCAGAGCGAAACCCGCGCCATTGCGCTCGATGCCTCCGAGCCCGCACCCACCAAGCGCCTGATCGAGCAGTGCAAGCTGCTCGCGCCCGGCCGTGGCGGCATGGCCAAGCCCATGCGCGTGCTGATCTGCGGCGTGCCCAATGTGGGCAAGTCCACGCTGATCAATTCCATGAGCGGCAAGACCCAGGCCAAGACCGGCAACGAGGCCGGCGTGACCAAGCTCGAGCAGCGCATCGTGCTGGCCGACGACTTCTATCTCTGGGATACGCCGGGCATGCTGTGGCCGCGCATCATCGTGGAGAAGAGCGGCTTCAACCTGGCCGCCAGCGGCGCCGTGGGCCGCAATGCCTACGACGAGGAGCTGGTGGTGCTGGAGCTGCTGATCTATCTGCAAAAGCACTATGCACCGCTGCTGGACGCACGCTACAAGCTGGGCCTGGACGCGGCCGAGATTGCTGCGCTGCACGACGACGAGCTGCTGACACTGATCGGCAAGAAGCGCGGCGCCGTGATGAGCGGCGGCCGCGTGAATCTGCAGAAGGCCGCGGAGCTGGTGCTGACCGATTTCCGCGATGCGATTTTGGGCCGCATCAGCCTCGAGACCCCTGCCGAGTTCGAGGCCTGGCTGGCCGAGGGCCAGCAAAAAGATGCCGAGCGCCAGGCCCGGAAGGATGCTCTGGCCAGCGCCCGCAAGCGGGCGCGCGCGCCGCGCGACAATGCCGCGGGTGCTGCCGGCAAGAAGACCGACAAGGCCTCGGGCTCCAAGCCCAGCGCGGCCAAGCGCTGAGAGTCCGGTCCGTCCCACAGCCTCTGGTGGCGATGGCGGACTGGCAGGCCGGCGGGGGGCGGGGCTAGCATGGGGCCTGTCTCGTCACCAGCAGAGGACCGCGCATGCAGGGGCAGTTTTTCGAGGCCAAGAACCGCCTGTCCATGCGGTATGCACTGCGCTTTGCCTGCGTCTGGATGAGCGTGCTGGGCGCGGTCGTGGCGGCGGCCGGCCTGTTCACCTCGCAGGCCTCGGTGGCCCTCGCGGCCCTGTCCCTGCTGCTGATTCCGTTGGCGGTGCTGACCCAGGCGCTGCTCAGGGCCCAGCACTGGCAGGCCGCGACGCTGCTGTTCTGCTGGGGCAACTGGGTGCTGGCCGCGGCCACGATAGGCTGCTCGGGCGGCATGGCGGCCATGGCGTTTCCGGTCTGGCTGGTGATCACCGTCTGGCTGCTGGGCATGGCGCATGCGCTGTTCATGCTGGGCCTGTCGGCCCTGGCGCTGCTGCTGTTCTGGGTCACGGGCTATCTCGAAGCGGCGCTCCACAGTGCCGGACTCGCGGCCCTGCTGTATGCGCTGGGCTCGCTGGGCCTGGCGGCCGCGATCACGCTGATGGCGCGCCTGAGTCTGAGCCGCCGGGCGCAGAAAAGCCTGGACATGCTGGCCCTGCTGGAGGAAAGCCAGCAGGAGCTGCGCAAGTTCCACCGCGCCGTGGAGCAGAGCCCCGAGAGCATAGTCATCACCGATACCGGCCTGAACGTGATCTATGTGAACGACGCTTTTCTGGCTCGCACCGGCTATGCGCGCGACGAGGTGCTGGGCCAGCCCACGGAGCTGGTATCCACCATGGGCATGGATCGCAGCCACCGCCGGCGCGCGCTGGAGCAGCTGGCATCGGGCGCGGTCTGGCGCGGCGAGATGAGCAACCGCACCCGCGGCGGCGAGGCCCTGCGCGAGCTGGTGCTGGTGGCGCCGATCCGCAGCCCGCAGGGCCAGATCGTCAACTATGTGGAGCTCAAGCACGATCTGTCGGAGCGCGTGCTGGCCGACCGGCGCATTCACGACCTGGTCTATCTGGATCCGCTCACGGGCCTGCCCAACCGCCATTCCCTGGTCCTGCATCTGCGCGAGCTGGCCACGGGCCCGCAGTCGGCCTGCCACGGCCTGCTGCTGCTGGATGTGGACCGCTTCTCGGTCTTCCGCGATGCCCATGGCATCCAGCACAGCGACGAGCTGGTGCGCGCCGTGGGCATGAGGCTGGTCGAGGCCCTGCCGGACCATGTCTGGATTGCGCGCCTGGCCGGTGCCGAGTTCGCCATTCTTTTCGAGAATCTCGAGCCTCATGCGCGGGACGCGGAGCAGCGTCTGCGCCAGCAGTCCCAGGCCCTCAAGCTGGCCATGCAAAAGCCTCTGAGCCTCAGGGGCCGGCTCGAGACCGAGTCGGTGAGCTGCTGCATGGGCGCGGCCCTGCTGGAGCCGGGCGCCGGCGGGGCCGACCAGCAGGAGGTGCTGCGCTTTGCCAGCGTGGCCCTGCACGAGGCCAAGCAGAACGGCCCGGGCAGCGTGATGCTGTTCGAGCCGCGCATGGCCGAGGAGGTGCACAAGCGCGTGCGCATCGCCAGGGATTTGCGCAGCGGCATCCCGCTGGGCGAGCTGCGGCTGTACCTGCAGACCCAGGCCACGGCCCAGGGCGTTTGCGTGGGCGCCGAGGTGCTGGTGCGCTGGCAACACCCACACTGGGGGCTGCTGAGTCCCGTGGAGTTCATCGAGGTCGCCGAGGAGTCGGAGCTGATCCTGGACCTGGGCGGCTGGGTGCTGCGCCAGGCTTGTCTGCTGCTGGCGCAGCCCGTGTTCGCCGAGCGCGGCCTGCGGCTGTCGGTCAACGTCAGCGCCATCCAGTTCGGCCACGAGGGCTTTATGTCCGCGGTCCAGGCCGTGCTGCGGGACACCGGGGCCAATCCCCATCTGCTGACGCTGGAACTCACCGAAGGCGTGCTGCTGCGGGATTGGGACGAGGCGCGCAACCGGATTCTGGCGCTGCGCGAGCTGGGCATAGAGATCGCGCTCGACGACTTCGGGACCGGCTATTCGTCCATGTACAGCTTGAAGCAGCTGCCGATCCAGGAGATCAAGATAGACCGCAGCTTTGTCAGCGGCAGCCATGGCTCGGCAACCGATGCCGCGCTGGTGGAGGCCATGCTGCTGCTGGCACGGCGCCTGCATCTGCGCGTGGTGGCCGAGGGCGTGGAGCTGCCGGCCCAGGCCGAAAGACTGCAGCAGTGGAACCCGGATATCGTGCTGCAGGGCCTGTTGCTGGGCGAGCCCCTGCCGCAGCAGCAGTGGCTGGCCGAGGTGCTGGGGGCGCCGGATTCGCTGCAGCAACCATGAGGCATCCCTGCCGCTCCTGCATTGGGATCTTCATTGCGGGGCGCGGCCCGGCGATGAAAAAAGCCCGTATCCATGGCTGGATGCGGGCTTGCTGCTATCAGTTGTCTAGGACTTAAGCTGCTGGCTGCTCGAAATAGCGGCGCACCAGCAGATCCCAGAAGCGGGAACCGCGGCCCAGATTGTCGTCGTTGAAGTCGTAGGCGGGGTTGTGCAGGCTCACGCCGGGCTGGCCGTCGACGCCGTTGCCTATCCAGCCATAGGCGCCGGGCACGGCCTCGAGCATGAAACCGAAGTCCTCGGAGGTCATGGCGGGCAGCACATCGTCATGGGTGTTGGCATCGCCCACGGCCTCGCGCATCACCTCCGCCATGAACAGGGCTTCCCGCTGATGGTTGGTGGTGTTGGGGTAGGCGCCGGGGCGCAGCGTGAACTCGGCCTGGCACTGGTGGGCCGCGGCCACATGGTGGCTGATGCGCTCCAGGCCGGCGATGAACATCTCGCGCGTTTCCTTCTTCAGGGTGCGCACCGTGCCGGCGATGACGGCCTCATCGGGGATGATGTTCTCCACGGTGCCGCTGGTGATCTTGCCCACGGTCAGCACGGCCGAGTCCAGCGGGTCGGTGCTGCGCGACACCAGGGTCTGCAGTTGGCTGACGATGGCGCAGGCCACGGGAATCGGGTCCAGCGTGGTGTGAGGCATGGCCGCGTGGCCGCCCTTGCCATGGACCTTGATCTCGAAGCGCAGCGTGGAGGCCATGATGGGGCCGACGCGCACGGCCATCTGGCCTGCGGGCAGCGAAGGCCAGTTGTGCAGTGCAAACACGGCTTCGCAGGGGAATTTCTCGAACAGGCCGTCGTCCATCATGGCCTTGGCGCCGGCGCCGCCTTCCTCGCCGGGCTGGAAAATCAGGTGCACGCTGCCGTCGAAGTCGGGCTGCTGCACGAGCGTGGTGGCCGCGCCCAGCAGCATGGTGGTGTGGCCGTCGTGGCCGCAGGCATGCATGCAGCCCTGGTTCTGGCTGATGTGGGCAAAGGTGTTGATTTCGGTGACGGGCAGGGCATCCATGTCGGCGCGGATGCCGATGCTGCGGCCGGGGTTGTCCTTGCTGCGGCCCTTGCCGTAGATGCTGGCCACGACGCCAGTCTGGCCCAGGCCCCGGTGTACGGTCAGGCCCAGGGCGGCAAGGTAGGCGGCGACCTTGTCGCCTGTGCGGTGCTCTTCGTACCTGAGCTCAGGATTGGCGTGCAGGTCGCGGCGGAATTTGAGCAGCGTACCCAGGTGTGGGGTGATGTCGGGAGTAGATCGCATACAGGGGCCGCGGAGCACCCAGCGCTGTAACTGTCGAGGCAAGCGAGCGGGCCTGCCGGTGACCGCAGCATTTCAATAGCAAGACCTCCATCATAGGCGCATGTACGGTGCATGGCCTTAGGTAGATACCGAAGTCCGGTCATTTCTGCGCTTGTGCTAGCCAGGCCCGCAGCAAGCGATGACTTAGCGCATTGCATAGGGCCGCAAAGCCCGCGCGGCGCCGCGGCGGGCCGCAAACGGCGAAAATGCAGGCCTATGACCGCACAGACCGCCAAACTTCCCCTGTTCCAGCAATTGCTGGTGCGTCCCGATCGCAACGATCCCAAGCCCCTGATCCTGTTCCACGGCCGCCGCTGCCCCGACGGTTTCGGCGCGGCGCTGGCGGCCTGGCTGTTCTATGAGGGCCAGGCCGAGTTCCGCGGCCTGGACCATGGCGAGATCCTGAGTGCCGACGACCTCGGCGATCTCGCGGGCCGCGCCGTCTATGTGCTGGACTTCGCGTTCGAGCCCGTGCTGATGGCCGAGATCGAGGCGCGCGTGGCCAAGCTGGTGGTGCTGGACCACCACAAGAGCGCGGCCGAAAAGCTCAGCGGCTACCAATGCCATTGCGGCGTGGTGCATTTCGACATGAGCAAATCCGGCGCGCGCCTGGCCTGGGAGTTTTTCCACCCCGAAAAGCCCGTGCCCGGCCTGATCCGCTACATCGAGGACCGCGATATCTGGAAATGGGAATTCCCCGAAAGCGCGGCATTCCTCGCGGCTTTGGACATGGAGCCCGTGCGCAGCTTTGAACGCTGGGCCGAGATCGCGGCCTTCACGCCCGAGCAGGAAACCGTTTACATGGCCCGTGGCGGCGCCATGGACGAAAAATTCCAGAAGCTGTGCGCCGACATCGCCGACGGCGCCCAGGTGCTGGTCTTCAACGGCATGCAGGGCCTGATGGTCAACTGCCCCGGCATGTTCCACAGCCAGGTCGGCGATCTGCTGGCGCGCCAGGGTGGCAGCTTTGCGCTGATGTGGCATGCGAATTACAAGGGCGTGAAGGTCGGCCTGCGTTCGCGCTCCGAGTTCAACTGCATTCCTCTGGCCGAAAGCTTCGGCGGCGGCGGCCATGCCCAGGCCTGCGGCTTCAAGATGCCCAACGAGCGCCTGGTGGAGCTGCTGCAGGGTGAGCTCAAGGCCGACCCCGAAGGCCTGTACGAGTTCGTCGCGGCGCCCAGCCTGAAGTTCGACGAAGAGGGCAAGTGGGTGCGCGAGACGCCGAAGTCCGCACTCTGAGCCCGAATTCATAAGCCCACCCCCTGGATGGGCACCGCCGAATCGCCCGCCTTCCGTCGGGCGATTCTGTATCTACGCGGTTTGCCAGCCGGGCAGGGCCAGCAGGCTTTGCCAGTCCTGCGCGTCCTGCAGATGGGCCAGCGCTGGCCAGTCGGCCGCGAAGCGCATGGGTTCGCCGCTCATGGGGTGGGCAATCTCCAGCGCGCTGGCATGCAGCCACAGCCGCTGCTGGCCCAGGCGCTGGGCCCACCAGCGGTTCAGCGGGCCCTTGCCGTGGGTGGCGTCGCCGATGATGGGATGGGCCACATGCTTGAGGTGGCGGCGTATCTGGTGGCGCCGGCCCGTGGTGGGCAGGGCCTGCACCAGGCTGATGCGGGTCTCGGGATGGCGGCCGTCGCAGCTTTCGGGCCAGGACAGACGCGACAGGCAGCGCAAGCTGGTGTGGGCGTCCTGAGCTGCGGCGTCCTCGGGCGCGTCGTCGGGTTTGAGCGCATGCTCGACTTCCAGGGTCTCGGGCAGCCAGCCGCGCACCAGGGCCAGGTATTCCTTGCGGGTTTCGTGGGCCGCAAAGCTCGCGGCCAGGGCCTGGGCCGCTTCCTTGTGCAGCGCCATGAGCAGCACGCCGCAAGTGCCCTTGTCCAGCCGGTGCACGGGCCAGACATGGCGGCCCAGCTGGTCGCGCAGCGCCTGCATCACGAACCGGGTTTCGTGCGCATCGAGTCCCGTGCGGTGCACCAGCCAGCCCGCGGGCTTGTAGACCGCAACCAGATGCTCGTCCTGCCAGAGTATGTGCAGCGGGGTGGAGGCGGGCGGGCAGGATTCGGTCATGGTGCGGGGCAGGGGGCTGGGCGAGCCGCACTCTAACCCAGGGCGGCGGCCTGCGTGTTCTCTACGGTTGCTGCGGCAGCCCCGGCTGCGCGCACAATGGCGCTCGGCCGGCAGCTGCAGCCCACGCGCGGACTGCATCTTTATGCATAGCTTTCAGCGCTTGTCTGGCAAGCGGTTGAAGCGGTTTTTACTCCATTTATAGCGGTGATGTTCAAGGGCGTTGTGGTCTCGACTCTGGCATCGGTGCTGTTTGCCTCGCTGTATTACCTCTCGCCGTTTCTGGCGCCGCTGGACGGCGAGCAGATTTTCGGCTGGCGGGTGCTGATGACGCTGCCGTTCACGACGGCCCTGCTGTTCGCGCTCAAGCAGGCCGAGGCCGTGCGTGCGCTGCTGGCGCGCTCGCTCGCGTGGCCGCGCTTCGGACTGCTGCTGGTGCTGAGCGCTGCGCTGCTGGGCGTGCAGCTCTGGATGTTCATGTGGGCACCCATGAATGGGCGCGCGCTGCCGGTGTCTCTGGGCTATTTTCTGCTGCCGCTGGTGATGGTGGTCGCGGGCCGCCTGCTGTTTGCCGAGCGGCTCACGCCGGGCCAGACCCTGGCGGCCCTGGTGGCCGCGGCCGGCGTGGCCCATGAGTTCTGGCAGGCCGGCGGCATGTCCTGGGAGACCTGGGTGGTGGCCCTGGGCTACACCCTGTATTTCGCGCTGCGCCGCTGGCTGAAGACCGACACCCTGGCCGGGCACTGGCTGGACATGGCTCTGCTGCTGCCCGCGGCCCTGGTCTTTGTACTGCGCGCGCCCGGCCGCTGGCCGCTGGTGGCCGGCCATGAGGCGCTCTGGGCCTTGCTGCCGCTGCTGGGCGTGGTCAGCGCCGTGGCGCTGGCGCTGTACATGGTGGCCAGCCGCTGGCTGTCCTATGTGGAGCCGGCCCTGCTGGTGGTGGTGGCGGGTCTGCTCGGCGAGCGCCTGCAGCCGCAGCAGCTGCCGACCTATGGGCTGATCTTTGCGGCCGTCGGTCTGCTGATGGTCGACGGCGTTTGGCATTTGTGGCGTGGACGTTCCGGCAATGTTTACTGACATTGCCGTAGTTTTGCCCTAAGTTGGTGCATAAAAAGACAATAATCACTCTTTTTGTTCCGAGGAAAGTGATCGTCATGGCATCGACAACATCCCCTATCCGCATTGGCATCGTCGGTTACGGCAATCTGGGACGCGGCGTGGAAGCCGCCGTCGCCAAGAACCCCGACATGCGGTTGGCGGGGATTTACACGCGCCGCGATCCCGCGCAGCTCCAGCCCCTGCATGCGGCCACGCCCGTGCATGCGATGGACAGCCTGCTCTCGCACCGGGGCCAACTCGATGTGCTGATCCTTTGCGGCGGCTCCAAGGACGATCTGCCGCGGCAGGCACCCGAGCTCGCGGCCCACTTCAATCTAATCGACAGCTTCGATACCCATGCGCGCATTCCCGAGCATTTCGCCAAGGTGGACCAGGCAGCACAGGGCGGCCGGTGCACGGCGCTGATTTCGGCCGGCTGGGACCCGGGTATGTTCTCCATCAACCGCTTGATGGGCGAAGCCCTGCTGCCCGACGGCGCCACCTATACCTTCTGGGGCAAGGGCCTGAGCCAGGGCCATTCGGATGCGATTCGCCGCGTCGAAGGCGTGGCCGGCGGCGTGCAGTACACGATTCCCGTCGAAGAGGCCGTGAACCAGGTGCGCTCCGGCGTGCGCCCTGAGCTGAGCACGCGCGACAAGCACCAGCGCGAATGCTATGTGGTGCTCGAGGCCGGCGCTGATGCAGAGCTCGTGCGCCGCACCATCGTGGAGATGCCCCATTACTTCGACCAGTACGACACTACGGTGCATTTCATCAGCGCCGAAGAACTGGCGCGCGACCACGCGGCCATGCCCCATGGCGGTTTTGTGATCCGCAGCGGCAACACCAGCGCTCGGAACAAGCAGGTCATCGAATACCGCCTGCAGCTGGACAGCAATCCCGAGTTCACCGCCAGCGTGCTGGTGGCCTATGCGCGCGCCGTGCATCGCATGGCCCAGGCCGGCCAGCATGGCTGCAAGACCGTGTTCGACGTGGCGCCGGGCCTGCTCTCGCCCAAGAGCGCCGACCAGCTGCGCGCCGAGCTGCTGTAAACCTTCCGCGACCGCAGCGAAAAAGCCTCGCCGGTCATGCGAGGCTTTTTCGATGAAAAACGGCGGTTGCGCCTGTCAGGAAAGCGCTGTCGGCTATCGTTTTCAGTTCTGTGCCATGGTGTCGGCGCCGCTCACGCGCGCCGCATCCTCGAGCCTGTCCACATCGCGCAGCGGCTTGAACAGCGTCATCCAGCCGCCCACCACGCCCAGCGTGCACAGGCTGCCGAGCACGGCCGCCGGTACGGCGCCAAACCAGGAGGCGCTGCTGCCCGCGCGGAACTCGCCGAGCTCGTTGGACGAACCGATGAACAGCATGTTCACCGCATTCACGCGGCCACGCATATGGTCGGGCGTGGAAAACTGCACCAGCGCACCGCGGATATAGACGCTGACCATGTCCGCAGCACCCGCAATGGCCAGGGCCAGCATGGACAGCGCAAACCAGTTCGAGAGCGCGAACACCAGATTGGCCAGGCCGAATACGGCCACGGCGCCAAACATCACCTTGCCCACGCGGTGGTTGATGGGGCGCGATGCCAGCCACAGGCCCATGCAGACCTCGCCCGCGGCCATGGAGGAGCGCAGCAGGCCCAGGCCTTGGGGACCGACCTTGAGCACCTCATGCGCATAGACCGGCAGCAGCGCCACCACGCCGCCCAGCAGCACGGCAAACAGGTCCAGGGAGATGGTGCCCAGAATGATGGGCCGCGTGCGCATGAAATGCAGGCCTTCGGCAAAGCGCTGCCACATGGTGCTGCTATCGTCGGCGGAGGGCGCCTTGATGTTCGCGAAGCGCACGGGAACCTGATTCAGCAAGGCCGCCCCCAGAACCAGGCTGATGCCGCAGGCCGCATAGGTCAGCACCCCGCCTCCCAGCGCATAGAGCAGGCCGCCCAGCACCGGCGCCGCAATCGCCGAGATGCGCATCAACATGCTGTTGGTGGCCAGGGCCTTGGCCAACTGCTCGCGCGCGACGATTTGCGGCAGCAGGCTTTGCAGCGCCGGGCCGCTGAAGGCGCGGCTGCAGCCGAACAGCACCAGCACCGCGTAAATCCAGTGCACGTCACGCGTTCCACTCCCGGCCAGCAGCCAGAGCAGGCCCGAGCAGATGGATGCCAGCAGCCAGCTGATGGTGAGCAGTCGCTTGCGGCTCATGCGGTCGCTGAGGTCACCCGCGGGAATCAGCAGGCTCGCCATGGGGATGAACTGGGCCAGGCCCACATAGGCCAGAGACAGCGGATCGCGCGTGATGTCATACACCTGCCAGGCCACGACCACGGCCTGCATCTGCTGGGCAAACATGGCCAGCATGCGGGCCAGCACAAACGAGACAAAAGCGCGGTCGCGCAGCGGCGCAACGGAAGCGACGGCGGCGGGCGGGGATACAGGGGCTGGGCTGGACAAGTTGGAATCCGGAAACGCGGCCCGGCCTGCGTTATCCGCAGTGCGGGCTCAGCGAGTGAGACAGGCAGGTGCCGAGTATCGGCGATCCACTTGATTTGTGCAGCAAATAGCGCAAAGCCGGAAGTCCTTGCCGGTGCCGGCGGGATCGGGGTGTAGGAGCTGTTCTCCCGGGCTTGGCATGCAGGAAAAACCGTGGTCGATTGAAAAGTCGCCACCGACGATGGCATGCGGCGCGTTCCCACAAGCAATCAATCGAGAGCGCGCGACCATAGCCGCAAGCAATCCGGTTTGGGTTGCAGCAGACGGTGCAGTCGTACAAGGAGTCGTCATCATGTCCATGCTTTCCATGCAGTACGCCGGAACCCTGCTGGGTCGTGAAGCCGTGATCGAGTTTCCCGACAGCAGGGCGGAGGTTCGCTATACCGTCAAGGGCCAGATGCGCTGGCGCGTGGTGGATTCCCAGGGCCATGTCGCCGAAGGCTGCGAGCAGCTCAGCTATCTGCAGCTCAGCGACCATCTGCACTTCCTCAACTGGATAGAAAAGACCGGCTTCACGGTCAGCCAGGTCATAGATACGGCCAAGGGCACGGTCCAGGCTTTCTGGTCCTATGCCGACGCTCAATGCGAGACCGGCCACCGTTCCTCCATGTTTGTGGAAGGGCGCTTCCGTCTGCGCTGAGCGCATGCGGCCGGCCGTCACCGCTGTTGCGGGCGGCTGCCACAGGATTGGGTTCGAGTCGGTGTCTCTCTTGTGCGTGCCGGTATCCGCAAGGTGCCGGCCTTTTTTTGTGCGTGAAACATGGGCAGCGGGGCCGAGCCGCTGCGTATTTTTTGATCGCCGGCCGCAAAGCCCGAGCCCATGCGGGTTTGCCGGGTTCTTCCGGGGCTTGTCCACAGGACGGCCCACAACTGCTGGGTATAACTGTGGCTGGAGCGTCTGCGTCGGCCGATGTGCACTGCAGCGGGCTGCAAGTGGCTGTGGCCAAAGGATATTTGACGGTGACCGGGCGACGAGCCGGGCTTGGGAAAACGGCCTCGGCCGCCGTGAAACATTGCGGTGTCGCAATGAAAAAGCCGGCCCTTGGGCCGGCTCGGGGTCTGGTCCTCGAATCGGACGCGGCCAGACTTATTTGCGCTTGTTTTCCAGGGTGGAGGAGACCACCATGTCCAGCACATAGGCGTAGGCCGAGGCATCGGCCGGCACGTTCTGGCGCTTGTAGCGGTTGATGCGCAGCACATTGCTCACGCCGGCCTCGTGCTTGTAGCCTTCGATCTCGCTGTAGAAGTTCTCCCACTGGCCGGTATAGGTCTTGACGCCGTTGTCGCCATAGCGGATCTCGCGCACCTGCAGGCACTGGTGGCGGCCTGCGCCCGCACTGCAGGCCTTGCGCTCGGGGCCGACCTCGAGAAACATGCGTTCGGGCGCGCTGCCGTACTGGGTCTGGGCCGTGGGCTGGCCGTTGAACTGCCAGCGCGTGCCGTCGATGAACTGCAGGGTCAGGCGCGGCTGCTCGGTGCCTACGCCGAGCTGCACATTCCACTGCTTGGCCGTGGGCAGAATGCGGGCCACCTTCTGCTCCAGCATCATGAGCTGGTTGTCGTTGCAAGCGCGCAGCGTGCTCATGGCGCGCTGCAGATTGATGCGCTGGCCTTCGACGCTATAGCCCGAGGACATGACGTTGCACAGGTTCTTGACGAGGACGCGCTGGTCGGCAAAGTCCAGCACGATGGGCGCCTGGCTGGAGCTCAGGAACCAGGTCTGGTCATCATTGCCGGCAGGGGTGAAAGCCTGTTGCAGCTTCCAGTGATAGGCGGTCAGCGAGGCCGCATCTCCTGCAGGGCCACTGGGGCCGGGCTTGCTGGCGCCGCCACCACCTTCCGTGGTGCCGCAAGCGGCCAGCGTCACGGAGGCGATCAGGGGGAGGCACCAGGTCCAGCGAAATTTCATGAGTGTTCCTTCAAGAATGAATAAGAGTGTCCGCATCGGATTCCGTCTGGCTTGCACAGTTCCCGATGCCGGTCCAGCTTTGACCATAACCGATGCAGCGGCTGCGGTCAGTCAGTTTGCACGCAAAGAATGTCAACATATGCAGCCGAGCCTGCAGATGGCGGCTTGCCGCAGCGCTTGCATGAATCTGCGGTAAAGATGGCAAAAATCCGTAGGTCTTGGCCGGCGTTCGCATGCCGGGCGCCGCCAAACTGCTACGCTATTTGGGCTTGAAGAATGGACTGAGCGGCTATGGGTCTGAAGGAGGTTTTGTGCGTTTAGGTGGAGTAATTTCGGCAAAAGCCCATGTCATGCGCTGGGGCATGCTGGGCCTGTGTTCGGGCCTGCTGGCCGCTTGTTCCGCTACGGCACCGCACAGCGTGCCCGTACAGGAGACTTTCGATTCCAGCTCCACGTTTTCGCGCAGCTTCGATTCCTCGCCGGCCCAGACCTGCGAGGCCGCGCGCCGCGCTCTGCTGAGCCAGGGCTATATCGCCAACGCCCGCACCCAGGAGCTGATAGAAGGGCGCAAGAGCTTCCAGCCCAGCATGGAGACCAATCTGGAGATCAATATCCGCGTGGTGTGCGTGCCGCAGACCACGGACGGCCAGGTCAGCATCGGTTTCGTGACCGCGCTCCAGGACCGCTATGCGCTCAAGAAGAGCGCGAGTTCCGCCAGCGTGGGCGTGGGGGCGCTGGGCTCTTTGTCCCTGCCTTTTTCCTCGAGCAGCGACTCCCTGGTCAAGGTGGGCAGCGAAACCATTGCCAAAAGCGCTTTCTATGACAGCTTCTTCGAGCTGGTAGCCAACTATCTGACGCAGGATCGCGAAGCTCCCTGATTTGCACGCGTGGCCTGTTGGGGGCCGGCGATAGCCCGGCGGGTCTGAAAGCACAAAGCGGCCTTGGCGGCCGCTTTGTGCTTTCAGATGAAAAGCGCCGGGTCCACCATGGCGCGGTTGAGCATCACGCTCCAGTGCAGATGAGGCCCGGTCACGCGGCCTGTGGCGCCGACCCTGCAGAAGGCATCGCCGGTCTGCAGCATATCGCCGGGCTTGCAGTCGACCCGGCTCAGATGGCAGTACATGCTGAGCAGGCCGCCGCCATGGTCGAGCCAGACCGTGCCGCCGTTGAAGAAGTAGTCGCCGACATCGATGACCTTGCCGGGCAGCGGGGCCTTCACGGCCGTGCCCGTGGGCGCGGCAATATCCATGCCGCTGTGCGGATTGCGCGCCTGGCCGTTGAAGACGCGGCGCAGGCCGAAGCTGCTGGAGCGCCGGCCCGGCACGGGCACCTGCATGCGCAGGCTATCGCCGAATGGCAGTGGCTGGACCAGGCTGCTCATCACGGTCTTGAGGTGGGCGGCCTCGCGCTCGTAGCGGGCATTGTCCTCGGGAGACAGGTCCACGGTCTTGGGCGAGACCTTGAGGCGCTGCTCCACATACTGCTTGTCCCGGATGGTGAGCAGCTGCTCGCTTGTGCGGCCGTCCGCTTCCAGCTGCAGGCGGTAGTCGCCGGGCGCGGTGGCCAGGGGGATGCCTATCAGCGCCGTCCACTCGATCATGTCTCCCAGCACCAGGACCGGCGCATCGTTGTAGCTCAGCCTCGGACGCGCCGAGGCCGGGCCCAGCGACAGGCGCGCCACGCCGCCGGGCACGCGGCTGTCCTGCGGCCAGACCTGGCCGTCGGCTGCCGGGGGCTTGGCGGCCCAGGCTGGCGCTGCGGCCAGGCCTGCCGTCAGGCTCATCCATTGCAGCAGACGGCGTCTATCAAGAGCTGTGTTCATGCTTGTTTCTACGGGGTAAATAACGTGCAGCGCCGATGCATCAAGCGCTTGCTGATACAGGAACCATAGCACGGCCGAGCCCGGCTGCGGGCTTGTTGCGCTTGGTGCGGCGCGCTGTCTGTCATAGATGGGGCGCTCGAAGGTGTCGGCCGCGTCG